>JAQGOF010000114.1 GCA_028293745.1 Gammaproteobacteria bacterium
GGCAGATCAGCCCGTAGGCGATGCTGTTCAGGCCGGCGCACTCATAGCCGTGGAGGGAGGAGCCCAGCAGCCCCAGGGCGGCCAGCTCGGGGACCAGCTCCTGGGGGAAGCGGTGCTCCTCGAAGCATTGCTGGATGATCGGCAGCACCTTCTCGTCCACCAGCCGGGCCACGGAGTCCTGCACCATGCGCTCCTCGTCGGTGAGCGCGCTGCGGACGTCGAACAGGTCCAGGGGGTCGAGGTTGGGGGCGGGGGTTTTGGCCATGTGGTGGGGTCTCGTTGCGGCGAGCCCCACATCATAAACCATGGTCAACGGCGGACGATGATGGCTACCTTGCCTACGGTGCGCCCCGTTTCTACCTGGCGATGTCCGTCCGCGACGTCTTCCAGTGCGAAACGGTGGCTGACGTGAGGTCGGAGTAATCCGCCGTCAACCAGGTTGGCAATCGAGGTGAGGATATTTCCCGGTCGGTCCGGCTCTATTTCGTGTGCCGTGGGCACGCCCACGAATTCGTAGTGCACAGTCACGTTCCGGTAGAGCAGGCCCCGGCCCCGGTCACCGGTGTTGGAGCCGAGAATAGTGACGATCTGACCGTTGAGTGCTGCGCAATCCAGACTCTGCAGAAAGGTATCCCCGCCTACCGTATCGATCACAACCGGCACACCGTGTCCCGCGGTGAGCGCGTGAACGCGTTTCACGACATCCTCAGCGCGATAGTCGATCACTTCATCCGCGTGCAACACGTCGCGGCAGAATGCCATCGACTCGGCTCGGCCCGCAGTTGTAATCACTCGGCAGCCGTGCAGTCTTGCCAGTTGAACGGTGATGTGGCCAACACCGCCCGCCCCGGCCTGCACCAGTATCGTCTGGCCAGGTTGGATTCGTGCGCGTAGGTGCAAGGCTTCCCATGCGGTTTGGCTTACCAGCGGTAGCGATGCTGCTGTCGCGTGATCAACATTTGCCGGCTTGCGGGCTGCGCTCCGCGCATCTATGGCGACGTACTCGGCATTGGCGCCGTTGCGAAACAGATTGGGGGTGGCGAAGACTTCATCGCCAGGCTTCCATTGTGTGACGCGCGACCCGCAACGCACTACTACGCCGCTCACGTCGAAGCCCAGGATGAGTGGCAGCGTGCGTTGTGCGCTGCTGTTCTGTCGCACCTTTGTATCCACAGGATTGACAGAGGTGGCATGTACTTCCACGAGGATCTCCGTATCCCGGGCTTGGGGCTCGGGGCGTTCCTCGAGTTTCAGGACTTCGGGTCCGCCGTATTCGTGAATTACCACTGCCCGCATGGGTGTTCTCCGTCGTATCCTTCGCGCCTCGGTTTGAAACTCTGGCACAGGAACCGCCGCGCGTGAAGATTCCGGAAATACTGATTGTCGAGACGATCCATCAGCCCGGCAGCCTGGCGAGTGTACTGCTCGTCATCGCCGAGGCGGGCCTGGCCATCGAGCATTTGACCGCATTGCGCCGCGACCAGGGCAGGACGCTTTGGGAAATCACACTCGAGATGGACGAAGAGGCGGACCGCAGCCTCTACGATCGCATCGATCAGCTGCCGAATGCGCGTTTCGTCGGCAAGTCCGACCGCGTGTTCAACCGGCATCGCGGCGGCAAGATCAAGACCGTAGCGAGCCTTCCAATCAACACGCTGCAGGTTCTCAGAGATATCTACACACCCGGCGTGGCACGCGTCTGTCTTGCGATCAAGCAGGACCCGCAGGCCGTTCACGACTTCACCAATCTCGACAATACTGTTGCCATTGTTACCAACGGCACTGCCGTGCTGGGGCTGGGTAACATCGGGCCGCTCGCCGGGTTGCCCGTCATGGAAGGCAAGGCCGCTTTGTTCGCGGACCTCGTGGGTATCAGTGGCGTCCCCATCCTTCTGAACGAGACGCGCCCCGATCGCATCGTGGACATCGTTGCGGCGATGGAGTTGTCATTTGGTGCGATTCAACTGGAAGATATTGCCGCGCCGGAGTGCTTTGAGATCGAACAGAAGCTGCGCGAGCGGATCGCGAAGCCCGTGTTGCACGACGATCAACACGGCACTGCGGTGGTCGCGCTGGCGGCCCTGACGAACGCTGCCCGGCAGGCGGGCCGAAGTCTGCGCGACAGTGTGGTGGGTCAGATAGGGCTTGGGGCTGCCGGGACGGGTATCGTGCGGTTGTTGCGTGCGTACGGTGTTGAGCGCGTGCTCGGCGCTGATCGCAGCCCGGACGCGATTGCGCGCCTGGTCACGATGGGTGGCGAAGGCGCCTCGCTCGAGGAAATCATGGCGCGGGCGGATATCGTGGTTGCCACTACGGGCGTCAAGGGGCTGATCAAACCTGAGTGGGTGCGGCCCGGGCAGGTCATCCTGGCGTTGTCGAATCCTGATCCGGAGATCGAGCCGCTGCTTGCGCGGGAGCGCGGTGCTGCGTTCGCGGCCGATGGTAAGGGGATCAACAATGTGCTGGCGTTCCCCGGATTGTTCAAAGGGGCATTGAGCGCGCGGGTGACTCGGTTTTCGGATGCGATGCTGATGGCTGCTGCGGAGGCGATTGCGCAGCTCGCTCGCGGTGACGAGTTGGTGCCTGACGCGCTCGACAAAAACGTACATGAGCGTGTTGCGGCGGCGGTGCGTGAGGCGGCTGCGGAACCTATGATGGTTATTTAGACGCAGGCGGGTTCATGGCGCGCCGGTGGCTGCGACGCGGGGCGTGCCGGAGGCGCGTGGGAGCGGGAGCCTTCCGCGGCTTGGCGCGCGGAGCCCGCCTAGTAGTTCAGGCCAATCCGCCGGTAGGCGGCGGCCAGTAGCCACAAGGGTCCGATGAGCAGGAATTGGACGTCCTTGAAGAAGGACGGGCGCCTGCCTTCGATTGCGTGCCCGATGAATTGGCCGATCCAGGCCACTACAAATATCGTGAGTGATGTCAGCCACAGCGGCCATGGAAGTGTCGCGAGCCACTGTGTGACGAATAACAGCAATGTAAAGGCAACTAACACGCCGGCTGCCAGGGCGGGCGATAGCGCGACGTAGTACAGCAGTGTTGCGCCGGCGAGGATGGTCGCCCAGTTGAGCCAGGGGGATACGCTGGAGAACAACTCCGGCACGGGCAGTGACCAGAGCAGGCCGAACAAGGTGAGCACGATCAGCGGAACGCAGATCCAATGCAGCAGTTTGTTGACGGGGTCTTTGTGGCTCGTGCCGTATTCGCCGAGCCAGTCGGTGACGGTTCGCATGGCGGGGCCTTCGATTCGGCCTTCAATGGCTGCGGGTCACGGTACGCTCAACAATGGGCGGTCGCAAGCGACACTTTATCGAGCGGGAGCTCTGTGCGGCTCAGAAGTACATCGACCATATATTTTTCCTCGCAAAGCTTCTCAAAGCTCACGCGAGTGACCGGTTTAAATTTGTTTTCAACGACCCACATGTAATCGTTGTGCAGGTTGTAAACGAAGAAGCCCGCTTGTTCGAACGGTTTCAATGTCTCTCGAATGTAGGGTTGCTTCGCTTCGATCGCTACGCATAAACGCGGATTCGTGAATTTCTCCAGAATGTCTTTGCAGATTTTATGCTCGGTACCTTCCACATCTAATTTGAGAAAAGTTACTCGTGGCGCATCACTGCCGATCAATGCCGATAATTTATCGGCTCGGATCTGTGTGGCCCGCCAGTTTTTTCCCATAAGCCAATAATCGCGCTCGCCCTTCTTTGGCAATTCCAATCGGCACAGCATGTCGTTTTTGGAATGCACATAAAAGGTCAGTTTGCCGGCGATATCGCTGCACGCGGCGCTTATTACCGTGACGCGATCTTCGAAATGATTGAGTTCGACATTTCGCATTAACTTTGCGACATTGCCGGGCGCTGCTTCGATGGAGATGACTTTTCCCGTATTGCCGGCTCGCTGCGCCAACAGCAGCGTGAAGTAACCGACGTTAGCGCCGGCATCGACGCATATATCGCCCTCCTGAACAATATTCCAGATAAGTTCGGACAATCCGGGTTCGAATACATCGCGAAAAAATATGATTTGGTTCAGGCTCGAATCGCCCGGAGCCCCGGCGAGTTTGCTCCCGTATTGCGTCGTGATAGTGCGGCTAAAGGAGCGCATCGGGCTGCGCTTCATGAGAAAAGCGCCGGTAATAATCCAGAGCCCCTTGATGGGGCGGGGAATGAATGGGCTCGCCACGCAGGCGCGCATCGAGCGTTCAATCATATTGCCTACGGTGTTAATCATGATTGGCTTCCGTGACATATAATTCCATAGCGGGCGCAAGATGAACTGCCGATCCACAGCTCACCGGTGACATATCCGCAGGCTCCCCCAAATGTTTCTGATATGGCCGCTTTTGTCAAGCGAAGGCACGGTCCTGTTTTCGCGGGATCACGAACATATTTTGCGCGATTGTTCGGAATTCCGGTCGACAAACAACGGGCGCAATACTGGAGGGCACAAATTGGAAAGAAAGCGGGACAGTGATCATGCTTCCAAACAAGGAAGCTTGCGCCCGTTGCGATCGGGCGCCACCTCTTAGACGTTTCATTTACTGTTGGTATCGCGTTGGTGATACCGTTCCGATAGATGGACCATTGCCGAAAAGCTATTGTATTCGCCGCCCCAAAGCTGCCGCTCATGAATGCCCGGTAAGGGTTGAAAGCACTGGTATCGACGGCTGGTGAGGCTGGAGGGTCATATGAGAGATCAAGAGGTACATGCGGCACTGGATCGGCATTGGGCTGCATCCGATGCCAATGACTTCGAAACGGAGCACGACATCTATCTCGAGGATGCGGTGCTGGAATACCCACAGTCAGGCGAGCGAATCCGCGGTCGACGCAACATACAGATCACGCGCACCAATCAGCCGAGCAAAAAACGCTTCGCTGTGCGGCGAGTCATTGGCAGCGGTGATCTTTGGATCACCGAGTATATTCTGACGTATGACGGGAAGCCTTCCTACACCGTGAGCATCATGGAGTTCAGCGGCGATAAGGTTGCACGGGAAACACAGTACTTTGCGGATCCGTTCGAGGCCAGCACGTGGCGCGCTCAGTGGGTCGAACGGATGGGCGCGTAATCACGAGGGGGAAGTCCGAATGCCTCGGAAATGACAACCGGATTCAATACGGTACGTGTTGATGCCTGCGTCAATCCCGATGGGATCGCTCTGTTGGTAGCGTCCGGTTGCGGAGTCATAGTCTCTGAAGTAGTTCTGATGCAGCCCGGCTTGTCCGTCGAAGACCTGACCCGGGAAGCGCAGGTTGTAGGTAAACGTGCCAATACCTGCCGGGTTTGCATTCGCAGCATCCGTGCAAAAAGGGTCCGAGAAGCAAGTCCACATTTGCACATTGTCATTCGGACGGGTGATCTGGCGGGGTGTGTTTAACTGGTCACTGTGCACGTAATATATGGCGACACTGCAGTTCGACCAGCCACAGTCCAGGCGGCCAACACCGAACGAAGTTGACCCCGATCAAGGCTGCGGGGAGGTACTTGCCGCAGATTGCGAACGATGACTGCACACCGAAAACGAAGAGAGGCGAGCGATCCTCTCGGGGCAGCCCGGGCGGAAGGCGCCCGTCCTACCGAGGAGGCGAAGCCGGGGGCGCCGCGGAAGCGGCCTAACAAGGGTGGGAAGGAGACGAAGAAGCGCACCCTGTCGGGACGCCCTGGGATCGCGAAGAAATCAGCCGGTGCCCGCTCGGGTACCGATCGTAGCCGTCACAAACGGATCCATAAGCGCAAGCATCGCGGAACCAGCCTCAGTCCCAGCGTTGGTTGACAGTCCAACTGAGCCGTGGCGCGAGCGCACGGGGTCTTCGTCCCGATCGCTGATCTCAGGTTCGGCAGGACGTTGACCAGGTGATCGGTCCGATGCTCAGTCACGGGATCTCCCGGGGCCGGCGGTGTTGCCGCCGCCCCAGGTTGCCCAGAGCCCGTGTTGCCCAGGGTCCGTGTTGCCCAGGGCCCGGGTTACCCAGGGCCCGTGCTTCCGAGGGCCCATGTTGCCAAGGGCCCGCGTTGCCAAGGGCCCGTGGGCTATTGCGGTGTCGAGCTTGGGGTTTCCGCCGTTGACCCCGCACCCTCCACCTTCACATCGCCTGGATTACTGATGACAAACATCACGACGCGCCTGTTCTTGGCGCGGCCTGCCGCGGTCTTGTTGCTCGCGGCGGGCTGTGTTTGGCCGTAACCCTTGGTTACGAGTTGGTCGGGGTTCACGCCGTTGGAGACGAGATAGTCGCGTACGGAATCTGCGCGCCTTTGTGACAGCTTCAGGTTGTAGGCGGGCGAGCCGGTGCTATCGGTGTGGCCCTGGATTTCAACCTTGAGGCGCGGATGTTTCTTGAGGCCGTCGGCTATCGCGTCCAATGGCGCGTGAGAGGCGACAGTCAGGGCCGCGGAGTTGTGCTCGAAGTTCACGCCTTCGAGAGTGATGGAGCCTTTCAGGGGGCAGCCTTGGGCATCCACCTGCACGCCTGCTGGTGTGTCGGGGCACTTGTCTATGTTGTCTGGGACGCCGTCGTGGTCGCTATCCGGAGGAGTTGCAGGCACTGCTGCGGGGGCAGGCGCGGCCTGGCTGACCGGAGGTGGTGGTGCCGGGGGCGGCGGGGGAGGCGGTGGCGCTGGTGTTGGGCTGCCGCCGAAGGAGTATTGGAATCCGAGGAGGGCGATGTAGTCGACCAGATGGTTGCCCTTGCCAGGATCGTCCCACCGTGCTTTGACCTCGGGACGCAGCGCGAAGGCGCTCGTGCCATCGGAGCTTCGCCACAGGTTGATGTAAGTGCCGACGCCGGCTTGCGTCATCAGTTTGGTTTGATTCGTAAGCGCGTTGCCGGGCACGAGAACGTTGCTTTCTGCGCCCACACCGACAGTCAGATACGGAGAGAAGAGACCGGTTCTGTTGAGGATGCCCAACACATCGACCGAGTAGCCATAAGTGTCAAGATGGCCCGTGCCGCGCCCGTTGTTGATACGCGCGCCGTTGAAATTCAACTCCATATTGATGAAGGGGCCCATTTCGCGGCCGAGTGCGACGCCGTACAGCCAGTCGTTGTGCCGCAGATCGCGCTGGTGATCGGGCGAGATGCCTCCGACCTGGGGAGTGATGTACCACGCGTCTCCCGGGACGGCCGCCGCGATCGCGGGTATAGCCAGGGCGCACAGGAGCGGCGCATGCGCCGCCCGAGCTCTTTTCATCGTCCGCACTTCTTTCTCCTCGGGTTACGATGCTTTACAAGGTTGTCGCTGAAATACAACGTCAACTGCTATGGCATCTCGTAACGCTGAGAACGCAGAGGAAATGTGAAAGTTCCCGATGTGGTGAAAACGCAGCAAGCGTAGCCGCGATCGGGACGGGCAAAGAAAAACCCAACACCCGTGAGTGCGGGTGTTGGGTTGCAGGAGGAGAGGAGCTTAGATCAGCGCAGTCAGCCGCTTAGGCGGCAGCGGCCTCGCCCATGTAGCCGCGCAGCTTGCCCAGCGCGTTCGATTCGATCTGACGGATTCGCTCAGCAGACACGCCGTACTTGTCCGCCAGCTCATGCAGCGTGGCCTTGTCGTCAGCCATCCAGCGCTTCTGCAGGATGTCGCGGCTGCGGTCGTCCAGGCGACCTAGCGCATTCTGCAAGCGATCCGATGAGTCGAGTTCCCACTCTGCGTTCTCGACGCTCTCGGCCGGGTCCGAATCCGCAGCCGGCAGATACGAAGCCGGGCTGTAGACTTCGTCTTCGTCCGATTCGGGCGTTGGATCGAATGACATGTCGCGAGCTGCGAGACGTTTCTCCATCTCGGTGACTTCGCTTGTGGTCACACCCAGATCACGGGCGACTGCTTCGGTCTCCTCAGCGGACAGCCACGTGAGATTCTTCTTCAGCCTTCGCAGGTTGAAGAACAGCTTGCGCTGGGCCTTCGTGGTGGCGATCTTCACCAACCGCCAGTTCCGAAGCACGTACTCATGGATCTCCGCGCGAATCCAATGCACGGCAAACGATACGAGGCGCACGTTGACGGTCGGGTCGAAACGTTTGACCGCCTTCATGAGCCCGACATTGCCTTCCTGGATCAGATCCCCCATCGGAAGGCCATACCCGCTGTACCCGCGGGCGATATGCACGACGAAGCGCAGATGCGAAAGTACGAGCTCACGCGCGGCGCCCAGGTCATCCTGGCTCCGAAAGCGTTCAGCGAGCTCGCGCTCCTGGTCACGGCTTAGAACTGGAATACGGCTGACCCGGTCCAGGTAAGCGTCGAGGCTTCCGAGCGGACCGGCAAGAGCCAAGTCACTATTGCGGGCGACGATTGCGATACCTGTGGTCATTGAATCTCCCAAGGTTTGGCCTCACATATTAGCACTCAGGCAGTTGGAGTGCTAAGAGGGCCGGAAAGTTCCCCGGACCCTCGTGCAGTCTGTGGGCGATCGCCTTGGGAAACAAGAGCTTAGGCCCCAGCTCATGAGGGGTAGGAGGACCTCTCCCGAAGGAGCCAAACGGCTGGCACCGGAAGAGGTTCCGCGTAGACTGAGGACGCCGATAAGGAGCCCTGGATGGACCCCCAAGCGCTGCTGCTCTCGCGGATCCAGTTCGGGTTCACGATCAGTGCACATATCATCTTCCCGGCGTTCTCGATCGGCTCCTCTGCTTTCGTAGCGACCCTGCTCGTGCTCTGGCGGCGCACGGGACGTGATCACTACCTGCGCATAGCGCGATTCTGGACCAAGATCTTTGCCGTTTCGTTCGCCATGGGGGTGGTGTCTGGCATTCCCCTCTCTTACGAGCTGGGGACGAACTGGAGCCGCTACTCCCTGGCTACCGGCAATGTAGTCGGACCATTGATCGGCTATGAAGTTCTGACCGCCTTCTTCCTGGAATCGACCTTTCTGGGAGTCATGCTCTTCGGGTGGACGCGGGTCCCGCCCTGGCTGCACGTGACCTCGGCCATTCTGGTGGCGATCGGGACGATGATCTCAGCCTTCTGGATCCTCTCGGCAAACAGCTGGATGCAGACGCCCGCAGGGCACATCGTGCAGAACGGTCTTGCCATCCCTGTCGACTGGTTCCACGTGGTCTTCAATCCCAGTTTCCCCTACCGCTTCACGCACATGCTGACCGCCGCTTATCTGACGACATCCGTCGTCGTGCTGGCGGCGGGAGCTCGTTACCTGCTGGAGGGCAAATTTCAGGATGAAGCACGCACCATGCTGAGGATGGGCGTGGGCATGGTGGCGATCCTCGGGCCTGCGCAACTGTTCTTCGGCGACCAGCATGGCTTGAACACGCTCGAGTATCAGCCGGCTAAGGTAGCTGCAATGGAAGGCCACTGGGAGAACAACGGGCCCGCCGCCCTTGTGTTGTTCGGAATCCCCGACGACGACCGCGAGCTCAACCAGGCCGAGATTGCGATTCCGCGACTGGGTAGCGTGATTCTGAGGCACGACCCGAACGGACGGTATGCGGGCCTCAAGGATTTTCCCAAAGCGGACAGGCCGCCCGTGCTGCCGGTGTTCTTTGCGTTCCGGATCATGGTTGGGATCGGTGTTCTCTTGATCTTGCTGGGCTTGACGGGCGCGTTTCTCTGGAGCCGCGGAAAGCTGTTTACGACACGTTGGTATTTGCAGGCCGCAACTTACTCGTGGCCGATTGGCTTCGTGGCGATCCTCGCCGGTTGGGTAACTACGGAGGTAGGCCGGCAGCCGTATGTCGCGTACGGAATTCTTCGTACGGAACACGCGTTGTCGCCTGTCGGCGCCGGTACGGTTGCAACCTCGCTCACCGCGTTCGTTCTCGTCTACACCGTCGTCTTCTCCATCGGGATCTACTACATCCGCAGACTCGTGCTCGGCGGTCCGAAGCCGGCTGTGGTCTCACCCGGGGCGCTGCCGCAAGGATTGCCGAATCGGCCGTTGTCATTGGGTGCGCAGTCCCATGAATCAGCGTCCGGGCAGGCACCGACGTGAATCCGGTCCATCTGTCGGGCTCCGCCTACTGGCTTCCCGTCGTCGCAACGGGGGTCGTCGGTCTCGCCGTGGCAATGTACGTCATCCTGGATGGATTCGATCTGGGCATTGGCATTCTGTTTCCTTTCTACCCGCGGGAAGCGGATCGCGACCAGGTGATGAATTCCGTAGCGCCGTTCTGGGACGGCAACGAGACCTGGCTGGTGCTGGGCGGTGTGTGGCTGCTGGTGGCCTTTCCGCTGGCCTACTCCATCCTCACGCCGGCCTTGTATGTGCCCATCATCGCAATGCTTCTTGCGCTGGTCTTTCGCGGTGTTGCATTCGAGTTCAGGTGGGTGGCGAAGCCGCATCATCGAAAGTGGGATATCGCTTTCGCGGCGGGCTCGACGGTAGCGGCATTTGCGCAGGGAGCCATGGTGGGCGGCATCCTCAATGGCTTCAGGATCGAGGCCGGACAATTCGCCGGTGGCCCGCTCGATTGGCTGACTCCGTTCAGTCTGATGTGCGGAGTCGGGCTGATCGTAGGCTATGCGCTGCTGGGCGCGTGCTGGCTCGTCATGAAGACCTCGGGGGACGTTGAGAAGTCCGCTCGCCGTTATGCGCGCCCGCTGTTGCTCGCGCTGCTGGCTTTCATTGTGCTCATCAGTATCTGGACACCCCTGCGGTTCGAGCGCGTCGCGGCTCGCTGGTTCAGCTGGCCGAACATGTTGTATCTGTCTCCCGTGCCGCTGATCACCGCAGCGTTGGCGATTGCATGTTGGCGGGGGCTGGGAGAACGGCGTCCAACCATTGCCTTTTACTCCGCCGTCGGGCTGTTCATCATCTCGTTCATCGGTCTGGCTATCTCCACGTTGCCATACCTTGCTCCTCCGTCTGTTACGCTGTGGGACGCGGCAGCGTCGCCTCAGTCGCAGACGTTCATGCTCGTGGGCACGACTGTGCTGGTGCCGTTCGTTCTGGGGTACACGGTATTTGTGTACTACACCTTTCGGGGTAAAGTGCATCCCGGAGAGGGGTATCACTAGCTGCTCGCCTGGGAGGGAGTCATGAGCGACGAGGTCGTCTTTTATTACAATCCGATGTCACGCGCCCGCATCGTGCACTGGATGCTCGAGGAAGCAGGGGCGCCGTATCGAATGGAGATGCTCAGCTTCGATAAGGGCGAGCACAAGAAAGCCAGCTTCCTGGCGGTGAATCCCATGGGCAAACTGCCAGCATTGGTGCATCGCGGAGTCGTTGTTACCGAAGCTGGCGCGATCTGCGCCTACCTGGCGGATGCGTTCCCGGCTGCGGGCCTCGCGCCGGCGCCCAGTGCCCCGGAGCGGGGAACGTATTACCGCTGGATGTTCTTTGGCGCGGGTTGCATCGACCCGGCGATGATGGATCGCATGATGCAGCGGCCTGCGGTCCCGAGGCCGAGCGCGAACGGCTACGGTTGTTACGAGGACACGGTGAGTACGCTGGAAAAGGCACTCACGCCCGGACCCTACCTTCTCGGCGATCGGTTCAGCGCGGCGGATGTCTATGTCGGCTCACAGATCCGGTTTGGAGTGATGGTGAAGAGTCTGGAACCGAAGCCCGTCTTTGAGGCTTACCTGGCGCGTCTCGCGGAGCGTCCGGCCTACAAGAGGGTGACCGAACAGGCGGAGCAGTTCATGGGACAGTTGAAGGCGAGCGCCTGATTTTAGGCGCGTGGCTCGATTCTGCGCAGATGGCGCGCGGCCGAGATCCACGCGCCCATCCACCCGAGTACGATGCCCGTCGCGAGAAGCACGCTGACGTCGTCGGCTGGCGGTCCTTGCAGAGCGAAGTGACTGCCATAGAGCTCCGCAAGTGTTGATATGGGGCGGCCGAGAACGACCACGGCCGCTTCAACTATGGCCCAGGCCAGCACAGCGCCGGCCAGACCGTACAACATCCCCGTGTAGAGGAATGGCCGGCGTACGAATGCGTTCGAGCCGCCAACCAGTTTGGTCACTTCGATTTCGGCGCGCCGATTCAGGATCTCGAGGCGGATCGTGTTGCCGATAACGGCAAGAACTCCGGCGCCGAGCAACACTGCGGCGATTGCGAGCAGGTTGCGCAACACATCGAGAATGGCGTTGAAGCGCATGACCCATTCCGTATCAACCTGCACGAGATCGACCTCCGGCCACGCGGTAAAGTAGTGACGCAGCGATTCGACGGCCGTGGCGCTCTGCGCACCGGCGCGCGGCTGCACATGCAGGACGTGCGGCAGCGGGTTGTCCTTCAACGCGTCGAGTGCGGTGCCAAACCCCGAATATTTTCGAAACTCGTCCATGGCCTTGTCGGCCGATATGAGCTCCACACGCGCAACATCCGCCCGCTCGCGGGCATTGCGCTCGAGCTGCTGAGCCTTGGTGAGCGGGACGTCCGTCTTCAGATAGACAGAGAGCTCGATGGCGCTGGAAAAGTCTCCCGTCGCGGCTTGCGCGTTGAGAACCAACAGCCTGAGCGCCGTCGGCAATGCGAGCGCGAGCGCTATCACGAGGACGGTCAGAGCCGTGGAGAATGGATTGCGGGCCAGGCGACCCAGCGAGCCAAGAAGAGCCTGTATGTGCCGAGCTCCACCCATGCTTATCTGACGGCAATCACACTAGGAAGCGAATCGTTCAAATTGCCGTGGATCTGGCCGTTCTCGATGATTAGCTCGCGTTGACCGAACTCTCGAACGATATGCACGTCGTGCGTGGCAACAACGACCGTTACGCCTACATCCTGAAATCGACGGAACAGGCGCATGATCTCCAGCGCAAGGTCGGGATCGAGGTTGCCTGTGGGCTCGTCGGCAATCAGCAGCGGCGGCTTGCTGACGACGGCGCGGGCGATTCCGACACGCTGCTGCTCTCCAACCGATAGCTCCATGGGCAGCATGCGCTCTTTGCCCAACAGTCCTACTTGATCAAGGGCGGCGCGGACGCGCTTGTCAACGTCTTTGAACGATGTGCTAGCCACGATCAGGGGCAGTGCAACGTTGTCGAACACTGGCCTGTCGGCTAATAGCTTGTGATCTTGGAACACGACGCCAATGTGACGTCGGAACGCGGGCACGTGTCGGGCCCTCAGCGTGCTCGTGTTCTTTCCGCCGACGACCACGGTTCCTCGTGTTGGACGCTCGAGAAGGGCAATGAGCTTCAGTACGGTGCTTTTGCCGGCGCCAGACCGACCGGTGAGGAACACCATCTCGCCCGTGTGGATCTCGAAGGTGGCGTTGGTTAGTGCTTCTCGGCCGTTGGGGTAGCGCTTGCTTACCCGATCGAAAATGATCATTGCCGGGGGCCTTCGACCAGGGCTGCGGCAAAGGCTTCTGCGTCGAACTCGCCGAAGTCCTCGAGTTGTTCGCCGATGCCGATGAAGCGGATCGGCAATCCGAGCCGGCGCGCTATCGCGATCACGATGCCACCTTTCGCGGTGCCGTCGAGCTTGGTCAGGACGAGTCCCGTGACACCGACGGCTTCGTGGAATTGTATGGCCTGGGACAACGCATTCTGACCCTGGTTGGCATCGAGCACGAGGAGGATTTCATGCGGAGCCGAGGGGTCCACGCGCTGAATCACGCGTTTGACCTTCTTCAGCTCCTCCATCAGGTGAGACTGACTGTGCAGGCGGCCTGCGGTGTCGGCCAGGAGAACGTCCGTGTGGCGGGATTTTGCGGATTGGACCGCATCGAACACAACGGCCCCCGGATCGGCGCCGGCCTGTTGGGCGGCGAAGTCGGATCCGGTGCGCTCGGCCCACACATTCAATTGCTCTATGGCCGCGGCTCGGAAGGTATCGCCAGCCGCCAGCATGACGCTTTGTCCGTCATCGGCCAGGCGGCGTGCGAGCTTCCCGATGGTCGTTGTTTTTCCTGAGCCGTTGACACCGACCACCAGAATCACAAACGGAGAATGACGCTCGTCGATCACCAGGGGTTTCGCGCAGGGTGCAAGTATCTCGACGATCGCGTCGCGCAGGGCGGTGACGAGGGCGGCAACGTCCTGGAGCTCGTTGCGTGCGACGCGTTTCTGCAGGCCCGAAAGTATGTGCTCGGTCGCTTCGACGCCGACGTCGGCGGTGAGCAAGCGGGTTTCGAGCTCTTCGAGGATCTGCGCGTCGATCTTGCGGCCGCGAAACAGGTCGGCCAGATCGTAGGTGAGCCATGAATTTCCGCGGTTGAGCTTGGCGCGGAGGCGCTTGAAAAAACCCTGCTTTTCCTCAGGCTTTGGGGTGCTGCCACCGGACTCAGGGGCGGGATTGGAAGATCTGCGTCTGAACATGGCGCCTATTGTAACGGGGCGGCATGAACGGCAGGGTGAGGTCGCGAAGCGACCGAACGCCCGCCATGGATGGCGGGCCGGGTTGCGGCTCCAGGGACGGTACTCGTCTTTGGGACCGAGCGGGTTATGGCGGGCCAGCGTCCCGCACGCGCCGGTTACGGTTCAATGACCTGAGGGAACAGCACCAGAAGCGACGTACCCGCTGTGGTCGGGTCGGTTCTCTGAGGCCAGATCTGCGGGATCGGCGGTATCCCGGCGCCCGTAAAGGAGATCGCTTCCGCCTGCATCTCCGTAGTCACGAGCTTGCTTGCCGTGGGATCGATGATGGACCCGTGACCGCCCGCCACGAAGTTTACGTAGGCGCGGAACCCGTTCGCGTTGCTTACCAGGCCGGTGGCACGCGGCGCGGGAATTCGGGCGAGCACGGCGGCATCGATCAGGCGTTGCGTAGCCGAGTTCGGCACGACCTGGTCGGGTGGGCTCGAAGCACTGCCAACGATCTGCAGCAAGTGGATCGGATGACGAGTGGCAGCGGCCGCGATGTAGTTGAGCGGGTCGCCGGAGTCCACCACGGTCTGGGCATCGCGCAGGAACTGCTCGAACAGCGTCGTACCCTGCATCAAGCCTTGAGCTTCGAGACCTGCAACGATTCGCGGGCCGAACGTCGGCGAATCACGCAGCAGGTAGGGTACGCCGCCGCCGGGCATCGCCAATGTAGCGGTGCTGACTTCGGTTTGGGATGCGACGCCCAGGAAGACGCCACCGACGATCGCTCCGAGGGAGTGACCGAGGTAGTGAATGCCGGCGGGATCGATATCGCCGGCCGGATCGCTATCCAGGTTCATGTTGGGCAGCGAGCGAGCCAGGGTGATCAGGTCGGCCGCCCCTTCGCGCAGGTTGTCCCGCGTGGTCAGGACGCTCGTCAGGTTGATGAAGTTCGCGCCCGAAGTGTCGATCTTGCCATCCGGTACGGGCGCGCCCGTGGTGTTGTTCATGACATCGAGATCGAATGTGCGCTCGATGGAACCGGTGGCCGGCACCAACAGCCCGGCGTAGAGCGGATTAGCCGCCGAGGCATAGAACGGCGAAGTTGGATCGGTCACTCCATGCAGCGGCAGATCGATCGCAACGACCACGAAGCCGCTGTCGGCGAACGAGTCCGCAACGGCGAGCATGTCGGTTCTATTGCGGGTGATGCCGTGCTCGAAGATGAGCACCGGCCATTTGCCGCTGGCCGGCTTCGCGGGTCCACCGGCCGAGTTGGCGTTCGGTACGGTCACCAGCACGGGAATCTGCAGGATCTGGGTCGGAACCGGTACGGGATTGAAGCGGGTCAGGAAGCGGCTGCTGGCATCGAGGGGCGAAGGGTTGCCCTGCCAGTATCCCGTCAACGGCGCAGTGCTGCTGAGATAGTACGGAATGCTCAGGGTGCCAACATAGATCGTGGCATGACCCAACAGCAGGGGATTGACGTCGAAAGTCGTCCGGCCAGTGCTGTGGACCGTGAGCGGCTGTGGCGTAGCCGTCTTTTCCACCACTGCCAGTGTATCCGCGATCGACTGAGTGGAAAAACTGAAAGACAACACGACATTGGCCGGATCCAGGCCGATGAAGTGTGCAATCTGCAGGTGCGCGCCGGTCAACTGGCAGATGCCGTGCAGCGAGTTGTCCGCGATGGTCGAGCAGGTTGGCAGTGCGGCCTTGATGTTGGCGTAGTCGGTATCTGCAGTTGCAGCCGTGCCCGCCGTGTCCTTGATGCCGTTGGTCAGCAGAACGAGATAGCCATTGTCGGTGTTTCCCGTGCTGGGCACCAGCGGATGCGTCGGCCGTATCTCTAGAATCGTGCTGCCAACGCCCGTTTCGGGTCCAACGCCGGTCGTGTAGTCAACACCAAAGATCAGCGGGCGCACGACATTGGTGGTCGCCCTGGTGGTGTTGTCGATCGTGACCTGCAGCACGATGACCGATTGCGCCGTGAACGAGGCCGGATCGAGAGGTCCGCCAAAGCGTGCACGAATTACGGCAGTGGTGGAGAAACCATCGAGCGCGTTGATCGCGGCCTGGTTCGGCATCAGCGCATTCTCTGGCTGGATGTTCAGCGTGCCGTCGGTCGATCCGGCGAAGTACAGGTCTGTCGGATAGGGCAGGATGCCTTGCAAAGGTTGGAACAGTGCGGCAGTGGGGGCCTTGGCTGTGACGGGGATTGCGCCCGCCGGGTTGCCATTGCCGCTGGCCGTGTTCGTGGGCCCGACGGTTCCATGCCCGCCTGAGCACGCGCTAAGAAGCAGCGCGGCTGCGAGACATGCAGCCATCACGAATCTGTCCATATTCCCTCGTGCTCCTTGCCGAACCGCCGCCGGTCGCGAACCCGTCCGCGCCGTACTTGTTGTTGTCGTTCAGGCCCGTAGGTAGGGTACGCTTTGCCCGAGAAGGGTGGCAAGCCACCGCTTTAGGCGGCACGACTGTGACAAATTTCGGCAAATCGGGCGGTGGGTCGCCGCCTGCGGCAGGCCGCGCTGCTCGTTCCCGCGTGTTGAGAATAATTGGTGGATCATGGCGTGGACGGCGGTTGCGTTTCCCGCCGCAGGCCGAGATCAGACCGACGCCGGATCGGGTACGCGAGACGTTGTTCAACTGGCTGGGTCCCCAGGTGCCCGGAGCGCGCTGTCTCGATCTGTTTGCGGGCAGTGGAGCGCTGGGGCTCGAAGCGCTCTCGCGTGGGGCGGCGCACGTGACTTTCGTCGAGACAGATGCGATAGCGGTCAGGGAGATACGCGCGCGCTTGGCCGAATGGCGTGCGACCGGCGCGCAGGTCGAGCACAGCGATGCGCTGCGTTTCCTCGGAACTGCGGCAGAGGCGTTTGATATCGTTTTCCTGGATCCGCCGTTCGCCTCGTCTCTGCTGGCCGACAGCTGCCGGCTGCTGGAGGAGCGGCACTGGCTCGGTGCACGGGCGCTGATTTATGTAGAAACGGACGCCCGCGCCGGACTACCACCGTTGCCGCAGACCTGGACAGTAACCAAGGCAAAGCAGGCGGGGGCGGTGGGGTATCATTTACTGGCGCGAGCAGGTTGACCGGGGGAACGAACGCGCAGGACGCGTCGGACCCGCAAGCAGAACGCTGGCCCATTGGGCTGGCCCATTGGGGCCACAGGCGGTTTCTGTAAATGAACAGGGGGGTAGGCGGTCGAATGAAACACAACGCGATGTATCCGGGTACGTTCGATCCGATAACGAACGGCCACCATGACCTGGTTCGCCGGGCGGCCAGCATTTTCGATCGCGTGTTCGTCGCGATTGCGGCCAATCCGAACAAAACGGCCATGTTTTCGCTGGAGGCGCGCGTCGATCTGGCCGGCCAGGTGCTGCACGACATTCCCAATGTCGAGGTGGTCGGATATTCGCAGCTGACGGTCGAGTTCGCACGCAAACACAATGTTTCGGTCGTGATCCGCGGCCTGCGGGCCGTGTCCGATTTCGAGTTCGAGTTTCAGCTCGCCAACATGAACCGCCACCTCGCGCGTGAGATCGAGACGGTGTTCCTGACTCCCCAGGAGCAGTTCACGTTCATCTCGTCGACCCTGGTGCGGGAAATCGCTGTGCTGGGCGGTGACGTGGCCGAGTTCGTGCACCCGATTGTCCAGGCGGAACTGAAGAAACAGCGGCGCGTTTGACGTTCAGGGTGAGTTACCGGGACTCAAGTCAATGGAGATCTGCCAGTCGATGAATGCTGACTCGCCCTGCAGGCTCGAGGGAGCATGGGTTCCCGTTGCCGCCAGCGTCTCGGGAAAGGAGTTGGTCGTTGCCGAGCTTCGAGTGAAGTATCTGGTACTCGACGGACATGACTACAGCATCGTCGATCGCAGCAACCAGATCGTCGATCGCGGTGAATACCTGGTGAACGACAGCGCCACCCCGCGTACGATCGATATCGTCGGCCGTGATGGCCCCAACGCCGGGCGCAGCATGCTTGCCATCTTCGAGCTGAAGGGTGACCAGCTCACCGTGTGTTACGACCTGGACAGCAATGGGCGCCCTGAGAACATGCAGGTGGACGAAGACCAGCTCCTGCTCAGTATTACCTACGAGCGCGCGGCCGGCGTTCTGTCCTGAGCTTGCGCCTTGCCCGCTGCGATTCACTTCTGACAGGTCGGGCAGTAGTAGGTGGAACGCTGTCCCTGTGTCAGCTGGCGGACGGGTGTGCGACAAGTCCGGCACGGCTGCGCATTGCGCTCGTAGACGTAGAGCTTCTGTCTGAAGTAACCCGGCTGGCCGTCCGCGCCAACATAGTCGCGCAGAGTTGTGCCACCAACACGAATCGCCATCGCTAGGACGGATTTCACTGCACGAACGATTCGCCCGGTCTCAACACGCGTGAGGGTGCGCGCCTGTCTTCGAGGGCGGACCTTGGCCCTGAACAACGCCTCGTTCGCGTAGATGTTGCCAACACCGACCACCAGCCTGCTGTTCATCAGCAGCTGTTTGATGGCCACCCGCCGCCGGCGTGTTATGCGCCACAGATAGTCGGCGTTGAAGGCTGGATCCAGCGGCTCCGGTGCGAGTTTCGCCAAGAGGGGATGCTCGCCCGGGTCGCCGGTCACGTAGTGCAGGCTGCCGAACCGGCGCGGATCGTTGAAGCGCAGCGTATTGCCCGAGTCCAGGATGAGATCGAAGTGATCGTGCGTGAGCCGGGGCGTGTCCGCTGGCAGGACGCGCAAGCTGCCCGACATGCCGAGGTGTAATAAAAGTGTGCCGGACTCGAGCTCGACCAACAGGTACTTTGCACGGCGCTTCGCATGAAGGACGCGTTGTCCTGCTACCAGGCCAGGAAGCTCATCCGGCACGCGCCAGCGAAGCCGCGGCTCGTAGAGTTGGAGCGCTACGATCTTGCGGCCGACGGCGTGAGGTTCTATACCCCGCCGGGTTGTTTCGACTTCAGGCAGCTCCGGCACTGGCTCTCCGCCACCGCCAACAAAAAGGCCCGGCAATGCCGGGCCTTCGTTTGTCCGGCGCAGCCGGCACTACCGCACGGTGGCCGGCAGTTACTTGATCTTGGTTTCCTTGTAAGGCACGTGCTTACGGGCAACCGGGTCGAACTTGCGCACTTCCATCTTGTCCGGATGCAGGCGCTTGTTCTTGGTGGTGACGTAGAAGTGGCCGGTGTCGGCGGTCGAGAGCAGTTTGATCTTTTCGCGCATGACTCAATTCCTCAGCGTCAGAGCTTGCCCTGAGAGCGCAGCTCGGCAATGACGGTCTCGATGCCCTTCTTCTCGATCGTGCGCAGGCCATTGGCCGAGATGCGCAAGGACACCCAGCGCTTCTCAGTCTCGACCCAGAAGCGCTGCCAGTGCAGGTTCGGCAGGAAGCGCCGACGCTTCTTGTTGTTCGCGTGAGAGACGCGGTTACCAGTGGCCGGCCGCTTGCCGGTGATCGCGCAGACGCGGGACATACGAAACAACCTTGAGATTCAGTGATTTGGGTGTGAGGGAGGACTTAGCCATACCTCACGGAGTCGGGCTTTATACCAGTCTGCGCCCGACGCTACAAGGGCTGGCTGGGTTCGGGGGAACCGCGGGCTTCCCTGGCAGGCGGCCGCGCCCGCGCTGTGGCTCGCACTGGGATTGCTCAAACCAGGGTCAGTTCGTCACCGGGGTTGGACAGCATTCGATGACTGCACGTACACCAGGGTCGGCGTCCTCGAGCACCAGCTCGAAATCGTGGAGCCGCACGATGGCTGAAACGACGCTCAGCCCCAGTCCAGAGCCCGAAATAGGGCGGTTTCGCTCGGCGCGATAAAAGCGCTGCACGACGGCTGCTCGCTCGCGGCTCGGAATGCCCGGACCATCGTCCTGTACTATGAGCTGGGGCCGCGTTGTATCTTTGCCAATACGGACCTGCACCGTGGCACCGCGGCCGCAAAACTTGATTGCATTATCTATGAGGTTGCTGACCGCCTCGAAAAGCAGCTTCGGATCCGCATCGACAGTAACGCCACGCTCGGCCACTGCCAGCAACCGGACACCCCCCGTTTCCGCCAACGGCGCGTACAGGTCGGTAACGGGCGTGATGACATCGGCGAGGTCGACACGAACGAAGGCCGCACGCCGGTGCCTGACCTCCAGTTCGGCAATGCGCAGGATGCCCCGGAACCGGTCCAATACTTCCTCCATCCGCCCTGCGATGCACGCGATGTCTTCCTGTTCCACACTGTCGGCCTGCTGAAGACGCCGCAGCTGTAGCGTGGCGCTCGCCAACGGGTGCAACAGGTCGTGCGCGATGACTTCGGTCGCTCCCTTGACCTCAGACATCAACCGTTCAACCTCGCCCATCATGTGATTGACGGTCGTGGCGAACATGTCCAACTCGTCGCGACGCGCACTGATAGGCATGCGTCGCTTCAAATCACCGCGAGCGATATCGTGCGCCACCGCCCGCATTCTGCGCAGCCGCTTCAGCGGGCCGATACTGAGCGCGGTTCCGCATGCCAATCCAACCAACAGGATCGAAACACCGCTCCAGGTGAGCGCGGAAGTGATTATGGCGCGCATCTCGTGCAGCTGGCTCACATCGCGGCCCACCACCAGCGTCTCTCCGGTTGGCAGGCGCCGTGCCACGAAACGGGCGCTGGTCGGAAATTCCGGCAGCGGTGGGACCTCCACGGGCCGGCCGTCGGTACGCAGTGTCGACGGTATGGCATCGAGATTGCCTGCAACCCGCTGGCCGTTGGCACTGAACAGACCAAACGCGTTCATGTGGTTACCATTCACGGTCAGTTCTTCAATGACCCGCTGGCGCAGGCCCGGCCGTACCGAATTTACCAGCGCATCCGCCTCGGTTTTGAGCATGTCATCCACCCGGCTGCTGAGGCAGCCTTCCGTCTGCATGTACACCAGCCAGAGCAGCGCGAGGGTGCCCACTGCGAACAGTGCACCATAGAGAATCGTGAGTCGGAACGTGGTGGTGCGCCAGAGCTCGCTAAATCGCATCGAGTACGTAACCCACGCCGCGTTCGGTTCGAATGAATGAGGCCTTGCCCGCGTCATCGATTTTCTTGCGCAACCGGCCGACGTGCACATCGATCAGGTTGGTGCCGGGGTCGAAGTCGTATTCCCAGACGTGCTCGAAGATCATCCGCCGGCTCAGCATCCGGCCGCGGTTGCGTATCATGAATTCGAGCAGTTTGAATTCCGTGGGCAGCAGCTCAACAAAGCGTCCCTTGCGTCGCGCTTCGCGCGCCACGAGGTCCAGTTCAAGGTCGCCTGCCTTCAGTAGCACTGGCTGTTGCGAACGGTTAGTGCGACGCAGCAGTGCCTCGATTCTGACGACCAGTTCCTCTGGCGCGAACGGCTTTATCACGTAGTCGTCGCCGCCGCCGCGCAGCCCCGCGAGACGATCGTCAAGGTCCGTAAGTGCGCTGAGCATCAGGATTGGCGTCTGAAGGCCTGAATGGCGCACCGCTTTCGCGATCTCAAGGCCATCGCAGCCCGGTAGCATCCGGTCCAGCGTAATGACGTCGAAGTGGCCGCTCAATGCCAACCGCAGTCCTTGCGTGCCGTGGAAACAAGGCTCCGGAAGAAAGCCGCTGCTTGCCAGGCAGGACGCGATTGCAGCGGCCATTTCGACGTCGTCTTCGATCACTAGAACCCGCGCGGCCGGACTGCCCGGTGGGGTATCTGATCGCAACAAATTACCTCGCGCCTTCCACCGCCCGTCATCTGGTAATGACAAGGCACCGGCCCCGGGTTCATCTGCCTCATTACATCGGGTTGTCGATGTCATACAACGTATCACTCAATGCTTTCACGCAGGTTTTGAACCCTCCATGGGATGGCTCGAAGCCGAGCGCAGCGCAGGCCCGCTCTTCTCTGACCGCGTCTTGATGGGGCGATGCGTATTTATAGGACACGGATGCCAATGGCAGCGCCGCTGGCCGGTTCGCGCTCACAGTAACCACGGGGGGAGCGGCTGACCGTGCAGATGGCGGATTGGGTTTGCTGTTGACCGAACGCACAACGCACAGCGCCAGGTTGGGACTCCCAGTCGCATACCCTTTCGCACGGCAGCCGGAGTCCGCCTGTTGAGTCAGGTGGTCATCCCTGACGGTCTGCAGCGAATCCGACAAGCTTACGATGCAACCGCGATACATGTTGGTAAAAAAGTCGAGGCGGTCGTCTCCCCTCCAGTAGCCACCGTACACGGGCTCGTTGGGACTCAATCCCATGACCTTCTGACAGATGTTCTCGACCCGCAAGATCTGAGGGCTGCCGAGCTTATCCGGGTTGTAGGTTGGTTCCGCCGCAGAGGCGGTCAGGGTTGCACACTTGATCGCACCGCAGGCAATGGCGGCGAGCACGGGATGTTTGATATTCATGGACTCTTCTCCTAAAGGCTCTCGATGTCTGGCCTGTAAGAGATCCTAACGACGCAGCGGCCGAATTCCAGTGAAAGAAGTTTTAAATACCGCCTGCGCTTCGGCCGCGCAAGCCGTGCGGCCCAAAAGAGGCACCGTGTCAGGTGTCTGATGGGGTAGTACCGGAATCACCCCACCGCGATGTTGATCCTCGTGGAGGGACACCACCCACTCCCGCGAAGATCTCTCGCTTGAGGTACGTGTCAGTATCCATGCAGGGGTGTCAGACTCCCGTCCCTCGGATTGACTGTTACATCCGCTCTGCGGCGGAGCCATAGCGGCTAACACCCTGACCACCGAGGAAACTCGCCTGAAGATCCAACGGCTTCGGCACCAGTTGCAGCAATACGAGAAGACGCGCGCATGCCACAGTATCCGCTCGACGATGCATTTCGCGGAGGCGCTGTTACAGGAGGCCGTGCTCGGAAAACGAATAGCATCGGCCGTCGCCCACGATGAGGTGATCGAGCAGCCGGACGTCCACGAGTGCCAGGGCTTGCCGGATCCGCCGGGTGACCCCCTCATCGGCCTGGCTGGGGTCCGCCACTCCGGAGGGGTGATTGTGGGCAATGATCACCGAGGCAGCGTTGTGTAGCAGGGCCTGGCGCACCACTTCACGTGGATGCACGCTGGCTCCGTCGATAGTTCCGCGGAAAAGCTCTTCAAAAGCGATGAGCCGGTGGCGATTGTCGAGGAACAGGCAGCAGAAGACCTCGTACGGCCGATCTCGCAGTTGCGCCAGCAGAAACCTTCGGGTGAAGTCTGGCGCGCTCAGCGCGGAGCTGCTGCGTAACGGCTCTCTGAAGTGACGGCGGGCCAGCTCTATGGAGGCCATCAAAGTGGCATACCGTGCTGGCCCGATGCCCAGCTGTGCCTCCCACCGGGGTCGGTCGGCGCTGAGCAGCTCGCGCAGGGAGCCGAAATCCGCGATCAGGGAGCGCGCGACGTCGACCGCCGAGCGGCCCTTGATGCCTGAGCCGAGCAGTAGAGCAAGGAGCTCGGCGTCCGAGAGCGCCTGCGCGCCCCGCTCGAGCAGCTTCTCCCGCGGCCGCTCGGACTCGGGCCATTCACGGATAGTGAGGGCTCGGGGCGGCGCCTTGGCCGGCGCGCCCGGCCGGGGTCGGGTCCTCGGCGGGGTAAAGGGTCCGCCCGCTGCAACGGGTGCCGCAGCGGGGGGCGTGCCCGGACCCGTGGAGGCTGCCGGGGGAGCGGGTGGCGTCGGGGCAGCAAGGGTCGCGCTGGCAGTGGGGGTCGGAGTGGCGATGATCGGTGCCACTGCGGCCGGGGTGTCGAGCGGATCGATGCGTGCGCCGTTGGCGCCGGATTTGGCGGCTTGAAGGTCCATTTGCTTCGGATTCCTTGGTTGCGAGGGCCCGGTGGGGCGCTATTGTGCGGGGGAGCACAGAAAGGGAGGGAGGGGGACAAAGGCGGGCGTATTGGCAGAAATCGCGTTATTCCAACCGGTTGTTTGCGCGGCTGGGGAATGTCGCCCGATAATCGGGTGAACTGCTGAAAGGCGGTCCTTAGGGAACCTTACGGGACCTTCAATGCAAGGCAAACGCATACTGCTCGGAGTGACTGGCGGCATCGCCGCGTACAAAAGCCCGGACCTCGTGCGCCGTCTGCGCGAGCACGGTGCGGAGGTGCAGGTGGTCATGACTGCCGCCGCGCGCGAGTTCGTGACGGCAACGACGTTTCAGGCGGTGTCCGGCCGCCCGGTTCGTACGGATTTATGGGATGCGGCCGCGGAAGCCGCCATGGGTCATATCGAGCTCGCCCGTTGGGCGCAGCTGGTGCTCATTGCCCCTGCCAGCGCTGACTTTTTGGCTCGGTTGGCTGCAGGCCATGCGGATGACCTGCTCAGCACTTTGTGTCTGGCCACCGAAGCCCCTATCGCCGTTGCGCCTGCAATGAATCGTGTGATGTGGGCTAATGCGGCAACGCGCGCGAACGTAGCGACGTTGCTGCAGCGTAATGTGCAGGTGTTAGGACCCGCAGAGGGTGATCAAGCGTGCGGCGAGGTTGGAGCGGGGCGCATGCTCGAGCCCCTGGAGCTTGCCGATCGCGCCGGCATCATGTTGCTCGGCGGGGGTCCATTGCAGGGGCGGCGCGTGTTGATCACGGCCGGTCCAACGCGCGAACGGATAGATCCGGTACGGTTCATCAGTAACCGCAGCTCGGGGAAAATGGGCTTTGCCGTGGCGCAGGCGGCACGCGAAGCCGGAGCAGAAGTCGTACTGGTCAGCGGGCCCGTGAGTCTGCCCACTCCCGCCGCAGTCCGGCGCATCGATGTTGAAAGCGCGGCCGACATGCTCAACGCCGTGTTGGGTGAAGTGGATCGCACGGACATATTCATTTCGACGGCGGCTGTTGCCGACTATCGGCCGGCTGCCGCGGCGGAGCAGAAAATCAAGAAAACTTCGGATCGGATGGACCTGAGCATGGAACGTACTGCCGATGTCCTGGCCACGGTCGCAGCGCGGCCCAACCGGCCGTTCGTCGTGGGCTTTGCAGCGGAGACCGAATCCGTCGAGCAGCATGCGCGCGCCAAGCTGCTGAAAAAGAACCTCGACATGATCGCGGCCAACGAAGTCGGACACGACAAGGCGTTCGACTGCGAGGACAACCAACTGATTGTGTTGTGGCGCGCCGGCCGGCGTGATCTCGCCAGGGCATCCAAGCTCACGCTCGCGCGGCAGCTGGTGGCCCTGATCGCCGAGTCGTACCTGGTGGCGCGGACCGGGATCGTGCAGCGCGGCTCTGCCCTGGCGTGACACAGGTGAGTGCAGCGAAGCGCCACCCGCTCAAGGTGCGCATACTGGACCCGCGTGTGGGGCGCGAATTTCCACTTCCGGCTTATGCGACCGCGGGGTCCGCCGGCCTCGATCTGCGCGCCTGCATCGATCAGGATCTGCTGCTCGAGGCGGGCAAGGCCGAACTGATTCCAACAGGCCTGGCCATCTATGTGCAGGACCCGGGGCTTGCGGCCGTGATCCTGCCGCGCTCGGGCCTCGGACACAAACACGGCGTCGTGCTCGGCAACCTGGTCGGGTTGATCGACTCGGACTACCAGGGGCAGCTCATGGTGTCGTGTTGGAACCGGGGTCGCGAGCCGTTCACGATCCGGCCCGGTGAGCGGATCGCGCAGCTGGTCGTCGTCCCCGTCGTGCAGGTGGATCTCGAGGTCGTGGAGGATTTCTCGACGACGGAACGGGGAGCCGGTGGCTTCGGGAGCTCGGGTAGCCGCTGAGGGGCGGCTTCGGGGTGGGCGCGGCGCTCAGTTATGCGCCGCGTGCAGTTCGCGGTAGCGCTCGATGTCAGCCTGAAACTGTGCTTTCAGGGCCATCTCTTCTTCGTTCTTGGTAGCCACCACATTGCTCTGCGTATGCAGCTCGTTCAGCGTATGAACCAGCTCCTCGGCCAGGCCGTCCGGCATGCGGCGGGCCTCTGGACGGGGGCTGTAGGGTTTGAACAGCTTCGCGCGCGTCTGCAGGGCGCTGAGCCGTGAATGCAGGTTTTCGACGTACTGCTCTGCGGAGGACTTCTGACCCCGCAACTGGTCCAGGCGCACGTCCCGTAGCACCTCGATATCTTTCACCGAAGTGTAGTTGTTGGTCAAAAAGGCATCGTGCTGCTTTTGCCGGTAGACGCTCAGCTGGGCGCGCGCTTCCGCTGCAGCCTGCTCGGGACTTTTCTGCGCGTCGAGCTTGCGCACCTCGACTCCCTGGCTATTGAGCACGGTGCGTTCTTTCTGGGCATATTGTGGAGGAATGCGGTCGCCGTAGTGCACAACGCCCTGCTCGTCGGTCCAGCGATAGACGACTGCGCCCTTGTCCGCGTTCTTACCCGGGCCCGCGTTGGCCGCTACGGGTGCCAGCCCGGCGAATGCAAGCAGCATTCCCAGCGAGAGCAGCGGCAACGGCCCTGACATTGAAACCCCCCAACCCATCTGATTTATCAACTCTTATATTCTGACTCAGTCAGCCCCCGTGGCAAGCCTCAGCTGACTCCATATCGCTGCCGATAGGCCAGTAACGATGTGAGCTGTTCGGCAGAAATTCGAACCTGTCCGTCGGGCGGTTGGGACAGTGTCTCGATCAGCTCCGCGAGTGTGATGATGCTCACACAAGTCAGGCCATGCTGACTTTCGATCTCCTGCACTGCGGACAGGTTGCCCTGGCCGCGCTCCTGGCGATCGAGAGCGAGTGCCACGGCCACCGGTTGCGCGCCGGCGTTCCGGATGATCTGCAGCGATTCGCGCACTGCCGTGCCCGCCGTTATTACATCATCCACTATCAGGACGCGGCCGCACAGTGGACTGCCGACCACGGTCCCACCCTCGCCGTGGTCCTTCGCCTCCTTGCGGTTGAATGCATACGGCACATTTCGGCCGTGCTGCTCGGAAAGCGCGATGACGAGCGAGGTGGCGAGCGGAATGCCCTTGTAGGCCGGCCCGAAGACCATGTCGAATTCGACACCGGAACGCAGGATTGCCGCGGCATAGCAGCGGCCGAGCACGGCCGCCGAGGCGCCGTCGGCGAACAGCCCGGCGTTGAAGAAATAGGGGCTTTCGCGTCCTGATTTGAGCTTGAAATTGCCGAAGCGCAGCGCGTCTCGCGACAACGCCAAATCGATGAATTTGAGCTGATAGTCCTGCATGCGTCCGGCGCTGAAGGTGAATGAATGGCGCGCGACGGTGCCACCGCTTGCTTTGTACTGTCAACGAGTGTCGTGCCAGTATCCCGCCACCTTTCCGCGGAAAACGGATAAAGAGCATTGAGCGTTGCGCGCGACACTGTGGCACCCCGGCCTTCGACGGTGCAGAAGGGACCGTCCCTGGGACAGATCCTGGCGAGCCCGAAGATGCTGGCCATCATGATCCTGGCGGCGGCCTCCGGTTACCCCAACCAGCTGACCGAAAGCGCGTTTCAGGCGTGGCTCAAGGACTCGCACGTAACGAATACCCAGATCGGCGTGATGTCGTACGTGGCGTTGCCGTATCTGCTGAAGTTTCTTTGGGCGCCCTTCGTGGACCGCTTTCCGCTGCCATTCCTGGGGCGCCGCCGGGGGTGGATACTGCTTACGCAGATTGTCCTTGCGGCGGCGATAGCGCTATTCGCGCTGCAGAACCCTGCCGTCGCGCTGTTCCCCGTGGCAGCTTGCGCGGTTGCAATCGTTTTCTTCTCTGCGACCCAGGATATAGCCTTCGACGCCTACCGCACCGACGTCTCGTTGCCAAGCGAGCGGGGACCTGCGGCAGCGGCAACCAATCTCGGATATCGCACCGCCGCCTGGTTTGCCTCGGCCGTGGCGCTCGTGATCGCTGACTATTTCGGCTGGCGGCTGGCGTTTCTGATTCTCGCAGGCGTGATGCTGCTGTTTTGCATCGCGACCTGGCTGGCACCCGAGCCCACCGATCCCCAGCAGGCGCCGCGATCGTTGCGCGAGTCCGTGGTCACACCCTTGAAGGAGCTGCTGGCCGGTCCCGGGACGGCGGCCCTGCTGCTCGTTGTGCTGCTGTTCAAGATCGGCGACGCGTTCGCGATGAAGCTGTTCACGCCGTTCATGCTGGATATTGGCTTCAGCAAGACCGAGCTGGCGGTGATCGTCAAGGGCTTGTTCACCGGAGGCGCGCTGGCCGGCTCGGTTCTCGGCGGTATCCTGATGGTGAGGCTCGGGCTGCTGCGCTCGATGTTGATATTCGGCATCTCGCAGGCGGTCACCAATCTGCTGTATTGCGCCCTGGCCGCCACTGGCAAGAGCTATCCGCTCATGGTGGCGGCCGTGGTGATAGAGCACGTGGCCGGAGCGATGGGCAACATCGCCCTGGTCGCTTTGATCATGGCGTTGTGCGATGTCAGGTACAGCGCCTTCCAGTATGCCCTGCTGTCGTCGATTGCGTTGCTGCCGCGTTACGGCCTCGGCTATCCGGCCGGTTGGGTTGCGGACCATGGAGGTTGGTATGTCTACTACGTTGTCAGCTTCGTCGTTGCAATGCCCGGCCTGATCATCGTGTGGCTGACTCGCAGAAAGATCGAGGCGCTGGATCAGCAGCGCGGATGAGCGAGGCGCGGCAGATCGATGTGGAGCGGGTCATCTGCCGGCTGGACGACATCGAAGTATCGGGCGCAAGAGGCTTCGCGATCGGCAGCGGCGATTGGCCCTTGCGCGGATTCGTCGTGCGCATGAACGATGGAGTCCGTGGGTTCATCAACCATTGCCCCCATGCGGGGCATCCACTCAACCTGCGGCCTCACCGGTTTCTTACGCCCGATTCGGCGCTGATCGTGTGTTCTTCGCACGGCGCATTGTTCGAGAAGGCGACGGGCTTGTGTGTTGCCGGCCCGTGTGCCGGGCATTACTTGCGCGCGGTAGGGCTCAAGGTAGAAAGCGGATTCGTCATGTTGGCGGACGACGCCGACCCGGCGGCGCTGGCCGCTGCGGTAGACTGAAGTCTTATCGTGTGTTACTCGAACAGATCGATGCCGTCCAGGGAGCTTGCGCGCAGGCCGCCGGTTTCATCACCCGAGATATCGCTCCCGGCCGCCGTGTCCTCAGTTGATTCAACATCGACCGAGCCGCTCCAGTCCTCAGGCGGCTCTGCCGCCTCGAGCGCACGGTCCGCCCACTGACTCTCCCAGTCCTCGGTATCCATCTCTTCGACCGTACCGTCGAAATACTGGATCTCGATCGTGCCGTCGTCGTCATCGAATGCGACGACTTCGAACGAATCGCCGCCAGTGTGGCGGTACCACTCGCCTATACTCGGATGGGGAGCCGTCATGAGCATGACCCGCGAGGCCTCAGGGTTGGTCGATGTTGCACCTCGTGTGTTGCGCTTTCAAGAAATTATTCGAAAACTGCAAAGCACCATTTGCGCAACAGTCAGCGGCGCTCGAACGCAAGATCCCAAACATCATGGCCGAGGCGCTCGCCGCGCTTCTCGAAGCGCGTCGGGGTGCGCTCAGTTGGCCGCGGTACGAATGTTCCGTCGTCCGCGAGGTTGCGCAGTTGCGCGTTTGCGTTCAAAACCTCCAGCGCAGCATCCGCATAGGGTTGCCAGTCAGTGGCAAAGCGCAACACGCCGCCCGGGCGCAGCCGATCGGTAACCAACTCGACGAACGGCGCCTGTACCAGCCGGCGTTTGTGGTGCCGTTTCTTGGGCCAGGGGTCCGCAAACAGAATCAAGACTTCGTCCAGGGTTTGCGGTGCAACCTGGTGCGCCAGAACTTCAACTGCATCGTGGCAGATAACTCTGACATGGGGCAGCTGCCGCTCCTCGAGGCCCAGCAGCAGGCGGCCCACGCCCGGCCGGTGAACCTCGATGCCCAGATAGTTGCGTTCCGGGTGCATGCCTGCCTGGGCAACGAGGTTATCGCCGTTACCGAAGCCAATCTCGAGGGTGACGGGAGCGCGGCGGCCGAAGACCGCATCGACATCGAGGGGCGCCGGCTGGAAGCCAATGCCGTACTGCGGCCAGAGGCAGTCGAGTGCGCGCTGTTGTGCTTCCGTGATCCGGCCGCCTCGCATCACAAATGAGCGGATGGAGCGGGGATGTTCGATGGCGCCCAAGACTACATCGGGCGCCCCGTGCGGGGATCGATGCGAATCGTGGGCAGGCCCACAGCCTTCCATTCGGAGATGCCACCTGCCAGATGGGCTGCCGGCTGTCCCTGGGCGAGGCGTTGCCGGGCAGCCGTCAGGGAACGTCCGCCGGCGGCGCACGAGAACACAATGTGGCGCGATTCATCGGGAGGAAGCTGTGTCACGTCGAAAGTGGACAGCGGGTACAACAAAGCGCCCGGGATCCGTTCGGCGGCGTACTCGGCCGGCTCGCGGACATCAACCAAAACGATGCGTCCCGCATCGAGAAGTTCCTTGACCTCTTCGGGGTCGTATTCCGTTACCTGGTCGGGAGTCATATGCGGCATGGCGTGTGCGCTTCGGCGCGCTGTTCCTCGTAGTGCGACAGGTGCCGATTGTACCTCGCGGTCCCGATCCGGCGCACGCGACCAACGGTTCGTCGCGTCGGTGATAAACAAGCGGCGCACGCGTCAGTCCTTGAAAAAGATGAAGGGCGACCTGGACGCTTTTATCGATTCGACGCATTGAGTCGCGGAAGCCCGTGCCCCTTTCGGGCACGGCGTGCATCCGGGTCATCATTCCAGCCGTATGTGAGTGATGATGATGATCCGAATCCTGTCGCTAAATCGGGCGAGACCTAGGTCTGACCGCATTACAATGCGCGCATTCCCGCGATCGGGTGAGCCTTCATGAGCGCCGCAGCGCAATCGGCCGATCTCGACGAACAGCTGCAGTCCCTGCTGGACCGCTGTGCCGCGGCTGATGCCAGCGCCCTGGAGCGGCTGTACGAGCTCGCTTCGCCCTTCCTGTTTGCCTGCCTGACGCGAATTCTTCGCCGGCGCGCTCTGGCTGAGGAGGCACTGCAGGACGTGTTCGTGAGCATCTGGCAAAGGGCAGGGCAATTTCACTCATCAAGGGGCCGCCCCATGGCCTGGATGATGTCCATTGCGCGCTATCGTGCGATCGACCTCCTCCGCCATGAGCGCTCAGCACCCGTGCTCGTGCCTGACCTGCCCGAGCGCGCGGAATCGGCTGACGATTCGAAAGACGATGCCGCGCCCTGGATGCCCGCGGGAGGCTTGTTGGAACGCTGCCTCGCACTACTCACGGACCACCAGAGAAACTGTCTCGAGCTCGCTTTTGTGGGCGGCAACTCGCACGAGGATATCTCGCGATTGACGGGCAACCCGCTCGGCACGGTGAAGAGTTGGATCCGGCGCGGCCTGCAAAGCCTGCGTCAGTGTCTGGAGTCCTGAGGTGGCACCGCAGGATCCGTACCTCATCGACTCGCTGGCTGCCGAATATGTGCTGGGCACCTTGCGCGGGCCGGCGCGGCGCCGTTTCGAGAAGTGGCGGTCAACTACGCCGCTGGTCCAGGAGCGCTGTCGCTTCTGGGAAGAGAATCTCATGCAGCTTGCAAAGGGCGTCAGGCCGATTCGGCCGCCTCCGCGCGTCTGGCAAGGAATTCGCGCGCGCCTCAACCTCGCAGGCGCAGAGCCGCGGCGCCGGCCGGCGCGCGCACTGGCAATCGCCGCCAGTGTGTTGCTCGTGGCGGGGCTGTCAGCGCTGCTCTACTGGCGCAGCCTCGGGCCGGGCAAGTTGGTCGAAGTCGCAACCGTCGCGACGCCGACCGGCTCGCAGCTGTGGAAGGTCGACGTCTATAGCGGTCGGTTGATCGTTCACGCGGGTCAACTCCCTGCGCATCGCACAGATCGCGACTACGAGCTGTGGGCGCTGCCGGCCGGGGGTAAACCGGTTTCGCTGGGCGTGTTGCCCACGACAGGGACGGCCCAACGCAGTCTGACAGCGGTGCAGCAACAGGCTCTGGCGAATGCGGCCCAGGTTGCGGTCACAGTGGAGCCACTCGGCGGGTCGCCGACGGGGCAGCCTACCAGTACACCCATATTCGTGGCGCCACTGCGCGCCAGCTCCTAGCCGTTCTTGTTCTGACCGGCGCGCAGCGCCGCCACTCCTCGGGGGTCGCGCCTTGCGCGATCCCCCTGGAGAAAATTGGGGCGCAGCCCCTAAAAAGAAACGAATGCGCCGACGTTCATGACCCAGGCCTTGTTCTCCTGCCCGATCTGGTTTCTCGACCACATCGGGGTGCCCTCGGCGAGCAGCAACAGGTTCGGCGTCAGCTGGTCATAAAGGCCCAGCGTGACTTTGTCGTTCTTTTTCACCAACGTGGGATTGGTCTCGTTGTCGGCCCGGCTCAGCCGGCTGGTGCCGTAGTTCACGCCCAGCTTCAAGTTGGTTTCGGGAATCTTGTAAGTGACCTGCCCCAAGCCACCATATGACTTTCGGGCCTGACCATAACCCAGACTGGCGGGGTTCGTATCCGCGGAGTTCACGAATATTCCGGTCGTACCCAGGCCCTTGGCGTAGTAAAGCCATGCTGCCACCTGGAAGCCGGCAAAGTCGTACTTGCCGCCCACGTCAAATCCGGCGCCGTTGTAGGTCATCTTCTGGCCCAGCAGCAGCGTCCCGAAAGCATCGGAGCGCTGAAATTCCTGTTTCTCCCACAGGAACGAGGCGGACAGGTACAAGGTATCGTTCGGCTTGTAGACGATCTTACCGTGGAACCCGGGGGCAGCTTTCGGAGTGGCGCCGGTACCGTCTGTGAGCGATTCCACCGGGTCGAAGATACCGATCGTGACCTTGGCGCCGCTGATGTCCGGAGTCGTGTAGTTTATCTGGGCCAGCCAATCCGTGTAGATGTAGCCGTATCCGATGGACCCGAGGGAGGTGTTGGTCGGCGCGGCGTTGCTGCCGTTCGCACCAACGCCGAGCAGTGTCATGTCGTTCAGAATGGCGTCCGCCTGGAAAAGGCCGATGTTACGGCCCGCCAGGACGGTGCCCATGTCTTTGTTACCAAACGTCAGGAAAACCTGACGGACGTCGAAGCCTGCCGTCCCGAGAGCGGTGTTCGTATTTTTGTTGAAGGCGAGGTTCGGGCTGCCGCCATTGTTGGTGCTGATTCCGGGGTAGAATCCGAACGTCACGCCGATGTCGTATCCCTGCTGTGTCGTCGCGGCGCTGATGCTGAGCGCGGCGGGGAGCAGGCCGTTGCTCACCGACGAAGACGATCGTTGTCCATCGCCTGGGGCGACGCATGTCAGCCCGCCGCCGATGGTCTTGGCGTCCTGCAAAGCCGCGCAATGGGAATAGATGTAGTCAGCGTTGACGTTGCCGTCAAAGCTGAGTTTCCAATCGCCGGCCGTCACGTCGATTGCGTGCGCCGCGGGCGCGCAGACTGCTGCCAGCGCCACTGCGATGGATAGCCGGATGTGTTGCTGTTTCATGGGAGCGTTCCTTCGAGTTGTCGGCGGTGCGCGCT
>JAQGOF010000116.1 GCA_028293745.1 Gammaproteobacteria bacterium
GCCATCCGGCAGAGTCACGACAGGCATGAGAAGTTAAGCCTTACAAAAAATGGTAGTCGCGAGTGGGATCGAACCACCGACCACCTCCATGTCAAGGAGGTGCTCTACCACTGAGCTACGCGACTGAATAAGCCCCCGGAATACAGGGGGTGCGAACGATACAAGAGGTGCCCCCGTGACGCAAGCTAACCTCAAGCCTGCCAAGCACTTACGCTTGCGCGACGGAGCCCGGGGCGGCCCGGTGTTCCGGTACCCGCAAAATCGGGGGAGCAATCGCCGCTTCCAGCAGCGCAAAGCACTCTGCGAAGGTCACTACGGTTTGAGTCGCGCCCGCCGCCGCGAGCCGCTGGCGCGCGCGGTCGAGGTCTCCGGTCGCATTCCAAAGGCCGACGAACAGGGGGACCTCGCCGTTTCCCGTGCGCATTCGCTTGCAGACTGCCCTGGCTGCGGTCACCGCCTCCGGCGGCACGGCAGAAATCACTATTGCCCGGCTTCCGTGGTCACCTTTGACGATTTCGGCGGCATCGGGACCGATGATCCGGGCACTGAGATTCCTTTCGATGATGGCTGCCTGGAACAGCTTGGCGATGATCTCGTCCGTGCGGCCCGATGCTGGAACGCAAAGCACTGCCGCCCGTGCGGGAATCTCCGCGCTTGCGAAGCGCGACATAGACGGGGTCATCAGCTCCAGCCGCTCGTCTACCCACTCGTTGATGTGCTCGAGGATGGTTTGCCGCCGGGCATCGGTGAGTGTTCCGCGGTCATGGTCCTCTTCGGCGCGCAGCATTGCTGGGACGATGATTGCGTCGCACACCTCCAGGATCGAGCTTTGGCGTAATGCGGCCTGCAGCACGGAGTCGGCTTCGTCGCGGTTGCTCGACAGCAGTCGCTGGTAAAGACGCTCGTGCGGCTCGAGGACGGGCTCGTCGCCGAGCAGCACCTGCAGAAATTTCATTTGGGGGATGTATTTTCCCATGACGGCTGCACACACCGTCATCGGCACGGCCAGGAACAGCCCGGCAAATCCCCAGAGCCAGGTCCAGAAGCCGGCCGCCAGCAGCAGCGCCACCGGGGATACGCCGGTATGACTTCCATAGAGCCACGGCTCGAGCACCGACCAATCGAACAGTTCCAACACGGCGAACAGCCCGAACACCATCAGCGGGCGAGTCCAGTCGTCAAACACTGCGAATGACAGTGCCAGTGGAATCGCGGCAGCCATCCAAACACCGACGTACGGAATGAATCTCAGGACCAGGGTCAGCGCGCCCCACAGGACAGCGTTAGGAACGTGTAACACCCACAGGCCTGTCGTGACTGCGAGTCCAGTCCAGCCGTTGATGACGATCTGCATCAACAGGTAGCGACTCACACGGCCCGCGGCGTCGTTCAACGCCTCGGTTGTCAGGTGTAGATAACGAGCTCCCAACAGCCGCAGTATCCGGTCGCGCAGATCGGGTAGCCGCAGCAGCATGAACGCGACCAGCACGATGACGGCGAGCGTGGTTCCCAGCGGCCGCACGACCGGGCCCACCACATTTCTGATCGTCTCCAGCGCGGTCGCGGGGGGTTCGACGACCTGCACCTTCCCGACGCCGCGCGGCTTGGGCTCGGAGGGCGCGACGCGGTCGATCTCTTTCGTCAGTTCTTCGAATGCGTGCGTGGTCTCGGCCACGCCACCGCGAAGTGCTCCGCCAAACTGCGCCAGGTTCGTCCGCAGCTGCCGCTGGTAACTTGGAAGCTCTTTGGCCAGGTCCGCGAATTGATTGAAAACCAGGGTACCCAGCCCGACGATCAGTGCCAGCCCAAGTGCCAGGGAGACGATGACGGCAATCAGCCGCTTGATATGCCAGCGCGTGAGTGACTCCACCATCGGCGCAAGCAGGAAGGTGCACAGGATCGCGAGCGCCAAGGGGATGAACACGTCCTGCGCGACTTTGAGGACCGTCACCACGATGACGGTCGTGAACAGCGCCATGCGCGTGGTTCCAGAGGCTTGGACTCGGCCATTCATGAGAAGGAGCTCGCAGGAAACGTGCCGCGGTGCCAGCCACGCGGGTTCGCAAGAGATGCGCCGAGCCGCGACAGTGTAGTGCCGCCGTCGGCATGGGATTCGGGAGATGCGCGGGGCGACGGTTGCCGCGGTGCCTGCGCGTTGCCGCCTGGGGTCCGCGCGCTCCCGCGGCGTCCGCGCGGTCTGCGGGGCCGACGGGTAAACTGCAGCACCCTACCTGCCGACCGACACCTTGCCCCGATTGTCGGGGTTGAGCTGCGGGTGGGGCGCCGGAAATCCGAGCTCGAGCTGCTTCAGCCGATCGATCTCATCACGCAGCTTGGCCGCCTGTTCGAACTCCAGGTTGCGGGCGCGCTTGAACATCTCGGCTTCCAGTTTCTTGATCTGGCGCACCAGGGTCTCCGGGCGCAGATCGGCCGGTGCCGGAGCCTCGCCCTTGCCTGCTCGCTTGCGCCCACCGGGCATGGGTGCGCCCGGGCGCGCGCCCTCCATGATGTCCGCGACGGACTTCTGGATTCCTCGCGGAGTGATACCGTGCTCCTGGTTGTACTCGATCTGCCGCTGCCTGCGGCGGTTGGTCTCTTCCAAGGCCCGCTCCATCGAGCCGGTGACCTTGTCGGCGTACAGGATCGCTCTGCCATTGATGTGGCGCGCCGCCCGCCCGATCGTCTGGATGAGCGAGTTGTCCGAACGCAGGAAGCCCTCCTTGTCTGCATCGAGGATCGCAACCAGCGACACCTCGGGCATGTCGAGACCTTCCCGCAACAGGTTGATTCCAACCAGAACATCAAACTTGCCGAGGCGCAGATCCCGAATGATTTCGGTGCGCTCCACTGTTTCGATATCTGCGTGCAGATAACGCACGCGCACACTGTGCTCGTGCAGATACTCGGTCAGATCCTCCGCCATGCGCTTGGTGAGCGTCGTGATCAACACGCGCTCATTGAGCGGCACCCGCTTGTTGATCTCGGACAGCACGTCATCCACCTGCGTGCCCACAGGACGAATCTCAACTTGAGGATCTACCAGACCGGTGGGACGTACCAGCTGCTCGACGACCTGCGCCGAATGTCCCGCTTCGTACTTGCCCGGCGTCGCGGACACAAAAATCATCTGGGGCGCGAGGCGTTCCCACTCTTCGAACTTGAGCGGGCGGTTGTCGAGCGCCGAGGGCAGCCGGAATCCGTACTCAACGAGCACTTCCTTGCGCGACCGGTCGCCCTTGTACATGGCGCCGAGCTGCGGAATGGTCTGGTGACTCTCGTCGATCACCAGCAGCGAGTTGGCCGGCAGGTAATCGAACAGACACGGCGGCGGATCGCCGGCTTGGCGGCCGGACAGATAGCGCGAGTAGTTTTCGATGCCCGCGCAATACCCCACCTCTTTCATCATTTCCATATCGAACATCGTCCGCTGCTCGAGCCGCTGTGCTTCGAGCAGCTTTCCGCCGTCGCGCAGCTCTTTCAGCCGGGTGCGCAGGTCCTCGCGCACCTGGTCAACGGCGCCAACGACACGATCCCGCGGCGTCACGTAGTGCGTGCCCGGATACACGGTGAAGCGCGGCACCTTGCGTGAAATAGCGCCCGTCAGCGGGTCGAATAGCGTGATCGAATCGATCTGGTCGTCGAACAGCTCCACGCGGACCGCTTCACGCTCGGACTCGGCCGGGAAGATGTCGATGACATCACCCCGCACCCGGTAGGTGCCTTGCGTGAGATCCAGTTCGTTGCGCGTGTACTGCATATCAGCCAGGCGACGCAGCAGGCGGCGCTGATCCGTCTTGTCGCCTCGAACCAGGTGCAGAATCATCGACAGGTAGGCTTTGGGGTCACCCAGACCGTAGATCGATGACACAGTCGCGACGATGATGGAATCGGGGCGCTCGAGCAGCGCCTTCGTCGCCGACAGGCGCATCTGTTCGATGTGCTCGTTTACCGAGGAGTCCTTCTCTATATACGTGTCCGACGAGGGCACGTACGCCTCGGGCTGGTAGTAATCATAATAAGAGACGAAATACTCCACGGAATTGTGCGGGAAGAATTCGCGGAACTCGCCGTAGAGCTGCGCTGCCAGGGTTTTGTTGTGCGCGAGCACCATGGTAGGACGCTGCACACGTTCGATTACCTGCGCGATAGAGTATGTATTGTGGACAAACGCTCCGCCGCGCCCAGCCAGAAAGGTTTCCGGACCAGGAACCGACAGATCGTAGACGTACGGATGCGCATACTCGATTGGCGTGACGCTCTTGATCCGAGCCCACCGGACCGCACACAGCGACTTCATGGTCCGCCATTGGACCCACCAGGAGAAATCCGCAACGGATGCACTCCGAAATGCGATGGCCAACGCATCGAGAATTCTGCCCAGCAACGCCCGGCTCGGCTTTCTGGTGCTTTTCTCGATCATACTTATCATTGGCCGTGAACAGCCGCTCAGTGCCGCGAGGCGCTTTCTGGAAAGCCCAGCGCCAACGCGAAGAGACCTGAGATCACCGGCGGCAATTGGGACGACGTCTACGTTGGTATCGGGAAGACGCTGCAAAGATGAGCGCAGGCGAGCGAGCTTCTCGGGGTGATCGAAACCCACGTGTTCCGCGAAGAGCAGCAAATCTGTCTGCCCGGATATCGTAACGCAGGAGTAAATCGCCCCGAGATGAGTGGAGTTTGTCGCCCTCTTCTTCACGCGACGCAGTCTGGCGTGAATCCCGAACCGCTTTAGCGCATAGGCGAGATCGGATGCCAGGTCCTCGCTCGCTGTGGTCGCAGTTACCTCCCCGCAGCTGCCTACAGTCCCGTCGCCATCAAAATAGGCTCGGAGCAATACACCTAGCGAATGGTTGGACAAGTCGGGCCAAAACTCGGGCAAGCGTTTCACCTGCGCCCGCCTCCCGGAAAGTGTCGCCATGAGCGAAGTTAATGCGACTGAACTCTCCTGATAATCAGAAGAGGCGCTAGCGTAAAATGGATTCCCCCTGCGCATCGCATAAAGCTTACTTGCTGCGCGAATATGGGACTCTTTCATTGCCGCAACAAATCCGTCAGTGCCCGTTGCAGCGACGTAATCCAGAATCGGCTCTTCTGCAAATACGGAAAGTTTCGTTACGGACAGATACGGAAGAATGTCGATAGAGCCGATGTTCTCCCGCAGGTCCGTCACGATATCCGGAACCGGCAGAAGGTCCGAAGGCTGAGCCTCCTGGCTCTTGATTAGAGTGAGAACCCCGCCCCGAAGAACCCAGAAATTGTGATCACCGGTGACGTCCATCTCGCGACCGCAGCGCGTAGCCAAGCGAAACATTCGTGGCGGCGCGCGATGACGAAGGAGAGCGGCTACCGGAAACCAAGCCGTGGTGCCGTGCCGGGGATCGTATGCGGGCGTAAAGAACGCGCGGTCGGCTGCCGTGAATCGCTGCGTTTCGGCGTTATCGCCAGAATCCATGCCGTTGGACTGCATGATTCCGTCAATGAAAGGACCGGCCTTGACCAAGCGAGTAGAGATCTCACCCGCTTTGGACTCCGCGATGAGCAGGGGCTCATCGTAGCCAACGCTTTTTCCACTTCCGGTCACCCCGAGCAGCGTCTGATGCGCCAAGCCGTCATTCACTCCCTCGACGAGCTTCTCGATCGCCTGCGGCTGATCGCCTGCGGGCTCAAATCCGGCTTCAAGTTTGAACGGCGTGCGTTCCGGTGCGTGTTCCATTAAAGAGTTCTCAGCGGCAGCGCGAGATTGGTGGGCGGGGACGTGATCCCGTAATATAGCCGTGCTGCCCGAATTAAAGCGATTACAGGAAATCTCGTGACCCTACCCGTTTCACGACGCGTCCAGCGCGTCAAGCCCTCGCCCACGCTTGCAGTGACCGCCCGCGCCGCTCGCCTCAAGGCCGAAGGCAAGGACGTGATCGGACTCGGCGCCGGCGAACCGGATTTCGACACGCCGCTGCACATTCAGCAGGCGGGTATTGATGCCATCAAGAATGGGTTCACGCGCTACACGAACGTCGACGGCATCAACGAGCTCAAGGACGCGATCAGCGACAAATTTCAACGCGATAACGGTATCAAGTACGATCGTTCGCAGATCCTCGTCTCCTCCGGCGCCAAGCAGACCATCTATAACCTCTGCATGGCCGTGCTCGACGCCGGCGATGAGGCAGTGATTCCGGCACCGTATTGGGTTTCGTACCCAGACATGGTCATGCTGGCCGACGGCCTGCCCGTCATGCCATTTGCCGGGATGGCCCAGGGTTACAAGATCACGCCCCGGCAGCTTGCGGCAGCCATCACGCCGAAGACGCGACTCTTTCTTCTTAACAGCCCGTGCAACCCCACCGGGGCCGCCTACACCCGCGCAGAGCTGCGCGCCCTGGGCGAAGTGCTGCTAGAAAATCCGCGCATCATCATTGGCACTGATGACATGTACGAGAAGATATACTGGTCCCACGAGCCATTCTGCAGCCTGCTGACCGCGGTACCGGAGTTGTACAACCGCACCGTGACGATCAACGGCGTATCGAAGGCCTATGCCATGACGGGCTGGCGGATCGGTTACTGCGGTGGTCCGAAAGAGCTCATCACGGCGATGAGCACGATTCAGGGTCAGTCAACGTCGAATGCGTCGAGCATCTCGCAGAAGGCGGCCGTGGTCGCTTTGTCTGGCGACCAGGAGTGCGTGGCCAAGATGAACGAGGCGTTCAAGGCTCGCCACGACTTCGTCGTTCACGGCCTGAACTCCCTGCCGGGCATCAGCTGCCTGCCCGCCGCTGGCACGTTCTATGCCTTCGCCGACGTATCCCGGGCGATTTCCGGGCTCGGCTGCCGCGACGACAACGAGTTCGCCGAATTGCTGCTGAACGACGGCGGCGTGGCGGTGGTCCCAGGCTCGGGCTTCGGTGCTCCGGGCCATATCCGAATCTCGTTCGCCTGCAGCATGCAGACGCTGGAAAAGGCACTCGAGCGAATGGATCGCGTGCTGGAAGCGGGCCGGACGGTCGCGCAGACGGCTTCGGCTTAGTCGGCTGGGATCTCGGGTTGGGGGCCCGGGCCACGGAGGCGCGGCCGGGCGGCAAGTCGCGGCCTTCGGGATAGCGCGGTCACCGGCCTCCTTTCCCAATCGGCTCCGGTCGTAGATAAGTTGCCTTGACTATCCCGGTCCCGTTTTAGAGAATTCGCGGCCTTCGAGAATCCTTACCGAGTTCCCTGGTAGCTCAGCGGTAGAGCGTCGGACTGTTAATCCGTTGGTCGTTGGTTCGATTCCAACCCAGGGAGCCATTAGAACAAGCACTTAGCTCCGTTTCTTCATCCTTTACGGAGCCGATTGTTTCCCGTTTGTTTCCATAACGGCGTGGCACAGAATCTCTTGCGCCTGGGCGACACGCCCGCCTCGGACATGAGGTGCCAGCCAAGTGCCGCATGTCGTGGAAGCGCAGCGGGAGCAGTCCCGCCTTGCATAAAGCCCGCTGCAAAAAGTTGCTCAAGCAGCTGTCCGCATCGCTCGACCGGCGTTGGCCATGCGGTCGGGGTCACCCGGGAAGACGAGCCCTTGGGGGCAGCGGACCCTCGACCTTCCAGCGATTGAGCTCGGGAATCAGATGGGGGGCACTGCGACCGCCCGCGGACTGTTCTCAGTATTTTGTGTTGTCATCATCCCGACCCCTCGTTGCCCGTCGCTCAACGAACAACGGGTTTCCAGTCAGATCGACCGATCGACCACGTCCCACACGAGACCCGGATTTTCTCCTTGTGTGTCAGGGCGTCACGCTGCGAACCACACCGGCCAGCCGCGTCGCAAAGTTAACTGGCATCGCGTACCATCTGCTTTGTTAGTCCGAACTCGAACCACCGACCGAAGATGGAGGATGTATGGACAACGATTCGAGCTAGCGCGAGCATAGGTACGTCCCACGGGGGGTGCTAGGCGATCACGCGCCCACTACATCCCGATTGATTGTCGGGATTCTGCTTGCGGCGGTTAGCTCGCCGTTTGTGATACTGATGCTCCTTGGCGTCCTCCGCGGAGAATTTCATGGGCCCGCTGACCTTGCCATAGGTGTCGGATTGCCGGCTCTGCTGTTGGGCGTCACGTTGCACTTTTTTATCGGGACACGGATTCCTTGGTTGTTACCCTGCATGTTTATCTTTTTGGGACTCGGGACGTCGATCATGGCGGTTCTTGCACGCGATTGGGAATTGACTCTTGGCGGTCTGATCTTTCTCGGAATCGGCTATGAGATACTGCGCACGCGCGATCGTCCGCAGAATCCGCGCGGCACGCCGCCGCCGCTCGGTGACACCGAAAACAAGGGCAATTCGGACTGAAGCAGACGCGCTTGGATATCGACCTCTACACCCACCACCATCAGCCCAATCATCGGGGCATCCTTGCGATGGCAACCAAGGGGCCGTGACCCTGATAGAGGTCCGTTCATTGTTCGAATGAGTCGGCGCCGGAAGATTCGCGACTCTTGACTCCGCTCAGCACGCCCTGCGCCTTGACGCTCGTCAGCGTTGACCCACCTACGCTCACGACAATTGACCCACTGAGCGATTGAGAGCCCGCGAAGAAGGTTGTGCGAAGGGGTGAGCGCGCAGCCTTCGATGTTGGGTGGAGGATCGTTGAGTCTTCGAACTTGCGGTGATGTGCGGCGCAACATGATCAAGAGCACGCGCTGCCGCTCACACGATTGACCCCATCCCCTGCCGATCACGCCGAGGAGTTGTTCGGCGTCCGAAGCGTTTGGCCGTCCCCGAGGCTCGCTACGGAGTGGATCGAAGGGCTGCTGAGTGGGGCCATAGGCCGATGTCTGCGTCGCGCGCATGCTCGGCTCGGGAAGCTTGGGGGATGAGCCGATGCAAAAGCGGCCCTGTGCAGCGTGCAGAAAGAAGTTCACGCCGAACGCCCGTGTTCCGGAGCAACGCTTCTGTCAGGAGAAGCCGTGCCAGAGAGAACGACGGCGGCGCTGGCAGAAGAACAAACGCCGAGGCGATGCGGACTATCGGGAAAACGAGCGGCGCGCGCAGCGAAGCTGGGGCGAGCGGCATCCGGAGTACTGGCAGGCCTATCGCCGCAAGCATCCCGAGTACCGCCAGCGCAACCGCCTGCGGCAACGGCAGCGAGATGAGAGAAGGCGCGGGGCCCGGACGCTGGCGAATGCGGTCCGCGTGCTTGCAAATGGGGACGTGTGGAAGGTGCAAATCGCAGTGTTGCCCGGGAGTTAGGAAGCACAACCTGGCTTGCAAGAGAGGACGTGATCGCCTGCGCAGGTCCTGTTGACTAACGTGACGGCCGTGCTCACGACAACTGACATCGCACTGCAAGTGGATCTGCATCGTCTGGAGCTGCGGTTTGCCGAGACGCGTTTGCCGGAGCCGCGCGCGGTCGAGCGTCTGGCGCAATCCATCGAGCAGTGCGGACAACTCATCCCCTGCGTGGCGGTACCGGCCGGTGGCGCACAGCCGCTGCCGCTGAGCGAACGCTGGGTGTTGATCGACGGCTATCGGCGCGTGGCGGCACTGAAGCGCCTGGGTCGGGATACGGCGCAGGTGCAGGTGTGGCCGGTGTGAGCTGGCGCACGGACTCCTACAGGCCCTGGCCTGCGCCCAGGCGCGGCGCTTGGATCCGATCGAAGAGGCGTTGCTCCTGCGCGAGCTGCTGGAAGGCTTCGGCTTGACCCAACATGAGCTGGCACGTCGCAGCGGCCGGGATGTCAGTTGGGTGAACCGGCGGCTGGCACTGCTGACGGGCCTGCCTC
>JAQGOF010000197.1 GCA_028293745.1 Gammaproteobacteria bacterium
ACATGCTCCAGCTCGAAGTCAATTCGCTTCGCATACGCCTGCATCTGCTGTGTGCTTGATATTCTGACACCAAACTCCTGTCGGAAGTTGCTTTTACGAATTCTCCGACACACGCTTTGCAGCGTCCGTGTAGTCTCTCCGCTCCACGAGCGCAGAATCACGGTTTGCGTGGGCTGCTGGAGCCCGAGATTAACTACGCTGGGATACGTGCGGTGAGGGTTCCCTGATCGATTCCGCGGTACTGCCTTGCTGCCTTAAGTGCCGCGCCAAACACAGGCTGCCCGTGACTACGGTTTCTGACGTCGATCACGACGCAACGTCCGGCGGTATGCTCGCGCGCACCGAAGGTCTCGATCTCTCGATCGAATGACGGGTAATATGCAGCTCACCGGGCTGTGCCACAGCCTGTCACTGCTGCGGCGGGAAGAGTCATGCACAAAATGCTGGTACCGCGCGAATTCTCCAGACTTCCCGAGCAGTGGCATTTTGCGCCGGTCCTCGACACGGGCGACTTCGTGTTTCTTGCAGGAATAACGGGCGTTCACCCAGACTCATCGCTTGCGGGGGATCCCGAAACGCAATTCAGGGATGCATTCAAGTTTGTGGCGGCTCATCTCGAGGTCGCTGGCCTTCACTTCGGGCACATCGTCGAAATGACTACCTATCACGTGGGACTCAGGAAACACTTGAACGCATTCATCAAGATCAAAGATGAATTCGTCGCAACGCCCTACCCTGCCTGGACCGCAATCGGTGTCACCGAACTGATCACGGACGGCACGCTAGTTGAAATACGCGTCATCGCCAAACGCTAATACGGCGTCCCATCCTTATGCGTGTCGCCCGTAGCAGCACTCCACTTTAAGTCGATACCGGGATACTCGACGACATCTTCCTCGGGGCGGCGGGAGCCGATCTCCAGGAGCAGTGCATCGCTATTGGACCGGTTTTGAATATGGTGACCGTCCGCGGCGCCGGCTTTGAATCCCACGCAATCACCTGCAATCAGCACCTCCTCGCCGGTATCCGTGACGAGCACGACTTCACCCTCCAATACCCACACGAACTCATCCTCCGCAGTGTGCCAGTGGCGCTGGCTTGACCAAGCGCCCGGCGGCAGACGCTGAAGATTGACCCCGAATTGGGTTAAACCGGCCACGTCGCCTAGTACATGACGCACTCGCTCACGACAGGGACCATCAAACGGCGGGGGATAGTCACAGCCCTTTCGGCGCGGCGCTGCCGCTACGTCAATCTTCTTCATACTTCCTCCCCAAGTCAGTTCGGTCCGCAGGCCCGTAAGGAAGTCGCGCAGTGCGGTGGCGACTTCGCCGGGACAATCGAGGGGGGTAAAATGACCGCCCGGAAGCCGGACCAACGCGGCCCCTAACAGCTCCGCGAGAGGCCGTCCCACCCCATCGATAGACAGGAACGTATCCTGTTCCCCCCACAGGACGAGCGCCGGAACGCCACTTGCGCGCAGCGCCTCCCCGATATGCTCAGTCTGCCGTGGGTCGAGATCCCGCGCAGCGCGGATCAGTTGCAATCCGCCGTGCTTGCCTTCGTACGCCGCAAGCATGTCTCGCAAGGCGCCGCTTTTCGCGATGCGCCGCGCGAGTACCGGGAACAGACGGTGCGCCTCCTCCGGGTCCCATGCCTGGATGCTCACAATCGCGTCCATCGCCCACTCGCCCCCGTAGATACCATCGAGTACCGCGAGCCCGCGGATGCGCCGCGGTGCCGTGGCCACCATGAGCTGCGCAGCGGCCGAACCTACATCATGCGCCACCACTGCTACGCGCGCGAAGCCGAGCACATCGAGGAGCTCGAGCATCCAACGCGCCTGGCTCACCATGTCGAGGCCCCTGTTTCCCGGAGCCTCGGATGATCCGTAACCGATGAGATCAGGGACGAGGACACGAAATCCGGCCTGCGCCAATAGCGGCGCCACGTGCGACCACAGATGGCGAGTGGCCGGAAAGCCATGCAGGAGGAGCACCGGAGGACCCTGACCGGTATCCTCCAAAGCAACCTTGGCATCAGTAAGTTGGATATAGGCCGTCACCAGGTACCCCCAAAACCATTCGCCTGCAACGCTAGCGATGCTTTATTTTCTCTTCCAGTTTCAAACCTGAGATTACCTCGATGTTGATGCCGTCCGACAAGCCCGTTTTGATCTCGCGCTTCACAAATGTCTGCGCAGCGGACTCGACCTCGACAAAAGTGAGCTTATCCTCAATGATCAGATCGCCTTCGTTGATAGCCAGGGTATTTTCCTTTTTGCCGAGCACGATATCCGCGTTGGCGCTGTAATTCGAACGCAGGAATAGCTCCTTGTCCAGCTTCACCGCGGCGCGAATGGTGAATTTGATGGTGCCCTGATCAGTCACCCCCTTGGGCGAGATGTATTCCAGGATTGCCGCAAACGGCTTGCCTTCCAGGGCGCCGACATTCAACACCAGTTGCATGCCCTGGCGCAATTTGCCGACTTCCGATTCATCCACCAGGCCTTCAAAAATCATATCGTTCATATCAGCGAGCGTAGCGAGGCTGGTACCCGATTGGAACGTGCTGGTCTCGACGATGAAGGCACCCTCCTTGTTCGGTACATCCAGCACCGTCCCGTCAATCGTTGCCGGAATCATGTTGGAAACCTTCTCGGAATTCTTCGTGGCGCCCGTTTTCAGCAGCAACAACGAGTTCTCGGCGGAATCCACCGCCTCCTTCTGCAGGTCGTAATTCATCGAAAACTGGTTGAACTGGGTTTCCGAGATCAATTTCTCGGCAAGCAGCTTCCGGTAACGTTCGAGGTCCAGGGCCTGGTTGCGCAGATTTATCTTTGCCGTGAGCAGTTGCGCCTCCGCCGAATTCACGTTCAGCATGTTGGGGCGCAACGAAATCCGCGCAATGATGTCACCTTTTCGGACCGTCTGTCCGGCGGTTACATAGAGCTTCTCGACCACGCCTGACACCTGCGCTTTCACCTCGATTTCACGGCGTGGAATGATCTTGCCGATGGCCACCGTCTTTTTCACGATGCTCATTCTTGCAGGACTGTCGAGCTGGTACACCACCGTTGACTGATGAGACTTTTTATACAGGAAAACGAGGGTACCGATGAAAACCAGCGCAATGATGCCCAGTACACAGAACCTGATGACTCTCTTCATTGTCCCTTCTTGTCTTGTTTTTGCGAGTCACGCGCGCGAGCCAGGGGCCCGCAGCGGTTACTCCTCCTGCAGCGCCACGATCGGGTTTACCGCGGCGGCTCTCGCCGCCGGCATCAGCGATGCCAGCACACCCGAAATGACCAATACCACCAGCGCGATCACTGCCGTTCTGAAGTCCAACTCCGGACGGCTGAAAAATCCGGACTTGCCGCCGCCTGCTTCCAGCATCTTCGCAATGACTTGCAGCAGGAGCGCCCCCACGACGAGCCCGGTGTAACCTGCGACGGCCGTGATGAACACGGATTCCTGCATGATCATCGTCACGATGGAGGCTGGCGTGGCACCCAACGCCTTGCGCAAACCGATCTCGCGGGTCCTTTCCTTCACGACGATCAACATGATGTTACCCACACCGATGGCGCCTGCCAGGATGGTGCCGATGGCAACCACCCAGCTGAACGCCTTGATTCCGGCGAACAAGCCCTGAATCTTGTCGTATTCATTTTGAAAGTTGAAACTGCCGAATACGCCTTTGTCATCCGGGTTCACCCGGTTGCGCTTGGCGAGGTATCTCTTCACGTCCTCTTCGACGATACGCGCGTGCAATCCCGGTTTCGGCCGCACCACAAAATCTCCCACCCAGCCAACCTGGTTGAAGGCATAACGCAGGGTGTCATTCGGCAAGTAGATCCGCTCCTCTTCCTGTTGCTGATTGCCGGGTGATAAGGACCTGAATACGCCGATCACCTGAAAGCTGATGCCGTTGATGGTGAGGTCGGCACTCACCACGCGTTCGTCCTTACCGAACAGCTGGCTCTTTACCCGCTCACCGATCAAAGCCACCTTGCGTCTTTGTTGCTCGTCGAGTGCGTCGAACGTGCGCCCTTCGACGATGCGCATGTTCACGATATCCTCTATGCCCGCGAAGCCCCCCTGCACGGCAAAGGCGCCGTTCCTGGAATTGTGTACGGTATAGGGAGGACTCCCGCCCCAGAGCCCGACCGAGTTCTGCCCCTTGATCATGCCGACACTGGCGACATTCTTCTGGATGGCCTCGATATCATCCGCTTTCAGCTGAATCTGGCGCCCTGTCGGCATCCCCTGATACGGCAATTGAGTTACGCCCTGCGGCCAGATAAATATGAAATTGGGGATCGGGGGAAAGCCGTCTTTGACGCCATTTTCCAGTCCTCTGCCGGCTCCCAACAACACCGTCAGCATGAAGATGCCCCAGAAGACGCCAAAGGCCGTGAGTGCCGTGCGCAATTTGTGCTGGCTGAGGGTGTTGAAGATCTCCTGCCATTTTTCGACGTCGATGAGCATGATGGCCGATGGCGCTACTGCGCACGCATGGCTTCGGTCGGCGTGATTTTCGCCGCCCGTAAAGCCGGCGCCAGTCCCGCGAGAATGCCCACGCCGACCAGCAGAGCAAGGGCAGTGACCGCAATCTGGAAATTGACCTCCGGGTTGAGGAAATACGGCAATTTGGCGCCCGCACTGCGCAACCCGAACGAGATCAGCTCCAGCAGGCCCACCCCGAGAACCAATCCGACATAACCGGCAATGCCGGTGACCAACGTGGACTCCAGGAGCAAGGTGCTGACAATGGTGAATGGCGTGGCGCCCAGTGCTTTGCGTATGCCGATTTCACGAGTCCGTTCCTTCACGGTAATGATCATGATATTGCTGATTCCAACAATACCCGCCGTCAGGGTACCCAGGCCCACGAACCATATAAACACTTTGATACCGATGAACAGGCCATTGATGTTCCTGGCAGGCAGCGCCATGTTGAATGAATTGATGCCGCGCTTGTCTTCGGGCGCCACGCCGTGGCGGCGCTTCGTCAATTCGACGACTTTTGTCTCCAGCTCAAATCCGTCGGCTCCCCTTTCGGGACGCAACCAGATGGCGTCGATGCGCTCGCCGCCGCCGAAGATCTTCCGATAAGAGGTGTCTGGAATGAATACGCGCTCGGAGTTGCGTCCCTGGTTGCTTCTGTCATAGAAAACGCCGGCAACTTTCATGACGACGTCCTTGACGCGAATGTCCTTGCCCACAGGGTTCACGTCTTTGGGGAACAGCCGCTCGGCGACCGTGGTGCCGATCACGGCGATTTTGCGGATTTCACCGATGTCCAGCGGGTCCAATCTGCGGCCGAAATTAAAGGGTACGTCCTCCTTGATCTTGAAATACTCATCCGGAATCCCGCGAATGTCGGCGTTGCTGTTCTTACCTTGGTACGTAATCGTGCCACTGCCTAACACAGTCTCGGCCGACAGGAGACGAATACCCCTGATTTGCCTGCTGATGGCTTCTATATCCCGCTGGTCCAGCTGGATACGCCGTCCCAACCCCATACCGTGATAGGCCACGCTCGTGTCACCGGGAAATACGATGATGAAGTCCAGCACATCCGAGCCAAATTCATTCAGCACGCCGTTTTGCATGCCCCGCCCGAAGCCCAGCAGCAAAATGAGCATGAACACGCCCCAGAAAACGCCAAAGGCGGTCAATAACGTGCGCAACTTGTTCTGGCGCAGGGTGAAGAATATCTCCTGTAAGCCGTCAAACATGCCGGTCAGCCCGCGTTGGCCTCGTGCTGCACATGCGGCTGCCGGGCCGGCATGATCAGGCCGTCCTTCAAAAGGATCTGGCGTTGTGTCTGATCGGCAATGTCCTGCTCGTGAGTCACTATGACGAAGGTGTTACCTCGCCGGTGGATCTCTTTGATGAGCGACATGATTTCCTGGGTAGTGTGACTGTCGAGGGCACCCGTTGGTTCATCGGCAAGGATCACCTTGGGCTCGCTGACCAGTGCGCGCGCAATCGCTACGCGCTGTTTTTGGCCACCTGACAATTGCTCGGGCATGAAGGACTTGCGCTCGGACAAGCCCACCATGTCCAGATATTGTTCGGCGCGATAGTTACGCTGTTTGCGGCCTATCCCCTGGTAATACAGCGGCAGGGCCACGTTTTCCGCGGCGGTCTTGAAAGGCAGCAGATTGAATGATTGAAAGACGAATCCCAGCAGCCGGTTGCGCAGGCGAGCTGCCGTCCTTTCCTTCAGATTCCTGATTTCCTGGTCCGCCAGCACGTATCTTCCCTGGTCATACCCATCGAGGACGCCGAGGATATTCAATAGCGTGGATTTGCCGGAGCCGGAGGATCCCATGATGGACACCAGCTCACCTGCGCGGATGTGCAGATCGACACCCCGCAGCACATGCACGGGTTGTTCACCTGGGTGGTAATACTTATGGATATTGTGCAACTTGATCACGGCGGTTTCGGTCCACTGTACGGTCGATCCTGGCTCGGGCAGTGAGTACCTGGCAGCGGCGGCGCTTAGACTATCAAAAAGCGCACAATCGTCCGGCTCCGGAAGCGCGGAAATTGGCACCTATGCCAATCCGGGCACTCTGCGATTGCCGCTGGATATGGCAGGCACGCTTCGGCCATCCTCCCTGGGCCAGTGTTGGGCAAAAGCTTCGCAAATAAGTTCGCTGACACAACTCGGCTAGTTCCGCTGCACAGTAATTTCCGCCGGTTCTTGTCCGTGGTCGCGGGCTGCGATTGCCAGGCCGTCGAGCGGCCGGCCGCTGCCGAACAGCAGGTAGAACGTGGCGCCACCGACACTCACGACTGCAGTGAGCAGGAATGCGCTCGAGTAGGTGCCGGTGGTGTCGACGAGCCAGCCCGTAATGGCGACTCCGGCGATTCCAGGAATGGTCGCGATTGTGTTGCTGATGCCGACCAGCACCGCGGAGTGACGAGGTGCGATGTCCAGCCAGTTCGGAAGGAACCCGGCCATCCCGAGGCCCAGACATCCTGTCGCGGCACACACGAGTGAGAGAGCCATCGTCGGTGAGTGGACGTCGCGAGCGAGCATGAGAAAAACTGCGATGCCCACGAGCGCGGTACCGATGCTCACCCGCCGTACCAGAATCACCGAGACGCCACTTGCAATCGCTTTGTCAGCGGCCATCGCTGTCAGGTTCGCAGTCACGAAAGTTGCAAGCCAGGGTGCAGCCGCAAACAGGCTGGCATTGGAGATACTGAGCCCGAGAGCCTCGCGAAAATAGCTCGGCAGCCAGGAAATCAGCAGGTAGAGAGCCCAGTTGTTACAGAAGTGGGCGACGAAAATCGCCCAAACTGGAAGCGCGGTCAAATACCTGCGCCACGGTATCGTTCGCCACTCATCCGTGGCAACGCTCGGTCCCCGCAACACCCGCAGCTCTTGAGGCGAAATATGCGGATCCGCCGTTGGATCATCTGTGACCTTTGGCAGCCAAAAGACAACCCAGACGAGCCCGAGTGCACCGAATACGTAGAAGGCCATCGGCCAGCCCCATCGGGCGACAATCCAGCCAGTGCCGATGAAACCGAGCACTTGACCGCACGGAATACCGCTCAGAAAACGTGTTACCGCGCGCGTCCGCTCATGCGGTGGCGCCCAATGGCCGAGCAATTCGAAGGCGGCGGGCAGCACCGCAGCCTCGCCGACACCGAGCCCAATTCGCACGGCAATCAGTATGGCGGTGGAATGGGTGGCCGCCCAGGGAGTAAGCAGGGTAAACGCGGACCAGACGACCACGGCCACCGCGAGCACGCGTTTGCCGCCGTATCGATACGAGAGCCAGCCACTCACGATCATGAACAGCATGTAGCCCACGAAGAATGCGGACAGCACGAATCCCTTCGTGGTCTGCGTCCAGCCGAGCTGCTCCCGCATCGCGACCGCAGCAACCGAAATGTTGACGCGATCCGTGTACGCGATAAAAAGCGCCAAAAAGCACAGGATCAGCACCGTATGCCGTCGCCCCCACCCTCGCCCGGTCCCATTGACCATGAGTGGTCCCCCCTCTTATTTTGAATCGTAGTGTCGCTTCAACGGCGGCTCATTTCTCTCCGGGTCTTTGCCCAAGCTTAGTCTGAACGATAGGCCTTAGCCTCAACCGGCATCGGTTGGCGCTCGAGGACTTCGGTGCCATCATCCACTCAACGGAGTGTGATAAGTACCCGGTCCTGACGACCGCATGAAATATCTGCCGCTCATATGGTCCGGCCTCCGGCGCAAACCGGGACGCACCATCCTGATCTTTCTGCAGGTCTGTGTTGCCTTCGCGCTGTTCGGCGTGCTTCAGGGACTGAAAACGGGCGTTGAGCATCTCATCAGCGAGGCGCGGGCCGATCTGCTGCTCGTGCACGGCCGTTTGAGTCTGATGGATTCCCTGCCCTTGGGCCTGCTCGAACGGATCAGGTCGGTGCCGGGCGTGAAAGCTGTCATTCCTGTGGAGCTGTCCGGGGGAATTTATCAAACGCCGACCCAGAAAGTGGGGATCGTCGCGATACGCCCTGACGACGGCTGGCTCGCGGCGTTCACCTTCGAGGTAGCACCCGAACACATCGCAGCCCTCCAAAAGATTCGAACTGGAGCCCTGGTGAGGGAGGCCCTGACAAAAAAGTACGGCTGGAAGATTGGCGATCGCATCCCTCTGATGTCCAGCACGACGCAAATGAATGGCTCGACGGACTGGGCGTTCGACGTCGTGGGCACCTATAAAGACAGCGACATCGGTGGTGGTAGCGACACCATACTGGTCAATTTTGCTTACTTCGATGAAGCCCGCCTGGCCGGAAAGGGCACCGTCAGCCATTTCAACGTCGCGATTTCCGATCCGAAGCTGGCTGTGACGGTGGCCGATGAAATCGACCGGCGCTTCGCCAACTCCTCGAACGAAACGCGAACCGAATCATTGCGGGAGCTGGCCCAGTCGCAGATGCAATCGATCGGCGACCTGAACTTTCTGATCCGCGCAATCGTGGGCGCCGTTCTCGTGGCCCTGCTGTTCGCGACCGCCACCATGATGATGCAATCGACCCGGGAGCGCACGCCAGAGCTCGCGGTCCTCAAGACGCTCGGCTTTACCAACCGCGCCGTGTTTGTGTTCATTCTCGCGGAGGCTGCAGCGGTGTGCATCGCGGCCGCGGCGTGCGGTTTGGCGCTGGCGCTGTTGGCCTTCCCGTTTGCCTCACGATTCGTACCGGGACTCTCAATGCCCATCGTCGTCGTCGTGGTCGGTCTGGCATGTGCTGCCCTGGTGGCACTGATCAGCGCCTCGGTCCCGGCTGTTCTGGCCGCAAGGTTGAAAATCGCTACGGCTCTCGCAAGCCGGTAGCGCCGTCGCATGAAATTCACCCGGCAATTTCTAGCCATACTGCGTGTGAATCTGTCGGGCGTCACACAGCGGATGGGGTCCGTCCTGACGATCATCATCGGTGTTACTTGCGCCGTCGGTGTATTGGTATCCATGCTGGCTATGGGCGCTGGTGCTCGCCAGCAGGAAATGGGCAACGTACGCGCCGACGCTGTCGTGCTGAACACGGCTGGTGCGCAGTTTGGGCAGGGCAATATCTCCAGGGACGAGGCCGCCGCCATCCTTGACTTACCGGGTATACGAAGGGACGCCAACGGTGAGCCTGTCGTCGTCTTCCAGTCCATAGTTCCCATTGAGGGCCGCAGGCGCGTCACGGGCAACCGAATCTTTTTTCCGCTCATTGGAATCACTCCAAACGTAACCCGAGACCGGCCTGAAATACATTTCACCCGTGGGCGCATGTTTCAGCAGGGCCTGCATGAGCTCATCGCCAGCAACCCCTGCACTCGCCAATTCACCGGTTTCGAAATCGGCGATCGCAGCCCAATTCACGGCAGCGATTGGACCATCGTCGGACACTTTGAACAGGGTCAGGCGCAACAGTGTGTCGTCTATGCCGACGTTGACAGCCTCATGTCCATATTCAGCCGCAACACGTACAGCTCCGTGACCGTCATGCTGCGATCCCCAGCGCACTTCGATGCATTTCGTAACGGTGTCATGGCCAATCCGCGCTTGCACCTCGACGTCCGGCATGAAAGTGAAGCATTGGAAGACGCATTCAAACAGCTGAACGCCATCTTGAGCTTTGTCAGCCTGTTCGTCGGTACGATCATGGCGATTGCCGCAACTCTGGGCGCGGTCAACTCCCTGTATGCAATTGTTGACTCGCGGCGCCGCGAGCTGGCCACATTGCGGGCGATCGGCTTCGGCTCCGGTGCCATCGTTATCTCGATATTGTGCGAGTCAATACTGTTGGCGCTGCCCGGGGCGCTGCTTGGAAGCGCTCTGGCATGGGTGTTCTTCAACGGGTTATCGGCCAGTCCCTTCGGCTACACCTTTCAACTCGCGGTGACCCCATCCCTTGCTGTGCTCGGCATCGTGTGGGCGCTGGGGATGGGCTTGGTGGGCGGACTCCTCCCCGCACTGCGTGCAGCTCGCATACCAGTGACGACGGCGCTGCGTGCGACCTAGCGATCCTTGGCCGCAAGCTGGTAGCGCTCGTCGACGTATCGAGCTGGGTCGGTCAGCTGCTTTCGCGGCAGTCCCAATTCCGACCGGATCCGCAGTACTGTCTTCATTCCTTCGGTATCGAGTGCACCGCCGTGCTCGAAGCCTTCACGATCGCCGAGCAACGCATCGACGTGTCGCCTCGCCAGGTCCACTGGCACATTCGGCAGGTGCTTCCGATAGACAGCCACTGCCTCGACGCGATTCTTCGGGTCGAATAGCCAATTGATCGCATCGGTCGATGCGCGAATGAAGCCAACAAGCGCGTCGCGGTTTCGCTCTGCCCATCCACGGCGCGTAATACCAACGATCGTCTGGTACGGGCCGAGGACATCGACAGCGTTGGCCAGACGCCGATATCCCTGTGCTTCGGGTGCGATCTCCAGAGGCGTCGTGAGGATCGTTCCTGAGAACTTGTTCTCCATCAGTGCCTGCGCCCGCGCTCCTGTCCCGCCAAACGACTCGAGCCGATAGTCGCCTTCCTTGAGCCCACCCAACTGCAGCAACTTCCGTAAAGCCAATGAGTAACCAGTCGCCAACGCGTCAACGGCAAGTGTCTTGCCGCGCAAGTCGTCATATCCCTTGACGCCGGGGCTCACAACCAATCGCACGGTCCCGCGCGAGAAGCCCATGAAGGCGAAAAAGTCAGGCGTGATCGACAGCGCCACCTCCCCCTGCCCTTCTTGATAGGCCACAACGTTGTCGTACGCAGCGAGCGCGATCTCCTGCTCATCGTCAATCAGGCTCTGGAATAACACAACTGAGTTCGGAGTGGGACTCACCTTCACTGCGAGCCGCTCAAGTGCAAACAACCCTTTGTCCTCGGCAACCCAGAGCGGCAGGTTGGCGCCACCGGGGAAACTGATTACCCGCAACGGCGTCTGAGCATTCACGAGCGAAGCGATCGCCAGGGCGGCGACTGCGAGTAGAGTTCGTTTGCCCGCCATGAAGGTCTCCTTGTTCTCAGGCACGCGTCCAAAACTACTTAGCCGGCCATGCATGGCAAACCGTACAGGCTGCGCTCACCCTGCGCGCCTGGTGACAGCCGATGCAACTTGCCATCGCGGTTACGGAAGTTGTTTCCGACATGACCTGGAGGTTACTTACGGCGCCGTGGCACGTTTCGCACTGAACCCCCGCTTCCAGATGCTTGCGATGCGTCCAGGTAACTCCCGGCAGCACCTTGTAGACACGTACCCAGGGAATCGGTTGGTTTGAATTGGCGTATTCGGTAAGCTTTTGGATGGCCGGCCGGTCGGTGACCATCTTGGAGTGACAAGTCATGCAGGTCGAAGTGGCCGGGAGCGTCATCTGGTTGCCCGGCGCAGGGTTGGCATGACAGAACATGCACTGCAACCCCATGCTGACATGGGTCTTGTGACTGTACGGCAGTGGCTGCTCCGGAGCTGGGTGCGGCGCGGGGTTTTCCCTTACGCCAGGCGCGGCCGATGCCGCGGGCGCGGGATCCCGCGCGTGAATAGTGCCGACGGCGGGCAACACTAACGCCACTGCGATCATTGCAACCACATCGACAAACTTCTTCATCGTAAGGCCACGCGAGCGTTACCAACGACCTGCTCCAGACTCTTGCCGTCATCCTGCAGAATGATCGCAGCGGCGTTGCGCCCGGGCTGGCCTGTGACGGAACCGCCACCCTCGGTGCATGCCCCCGTCTGGTACAGTCCCGGAATTGGCATGCGGTAAGGCGCGAAGTTGCCCCAGCGTTTGTCCAAGTGGTGCACGCTGCCGCGCCACATCGCTGGATTCATGCGCTCGATGTCCAGCGGACTCATGATGACTTTCGCCAGCACCTTATCCTTGGTGAGGTTGGTGGTGTGGCGCATGTACCGGGACAAGAACGTGTCCGCAACTCGCTCCTTGATTACATCCCAATGCTGCGGTCCCTCCTTCAGCGCATAGGGTATTCCGCCTTCGATCTTCAGCGTGCAGCAGCCCGGCGGCGCGCGGCTCTCGTCGTACACCGAGGGATGCACAATCTGCAGGGGATAGTCGTCCAGAGTTAACTCGCCACGCGCCTGGTCCAGCCCGAGCACGAATATGCTCTCGGGCCGCCGCATGATCGACGCTTCGGCGCCGGAAACGGTTCCTCCCTCGGCAAGCGGATACTTCGGCGGTTCGCTCAACGCGTAGTGGAATGAGAACATGGCATGTTCCGGCTGCCACAGATCCACGCTTGCCGACAGCGCATCGCCCCAGAGCTCGCGCGGCGCCATCTCCAGGAGGTGCTTGACGTGAATTGTGGAGACGACAGCCTTATGTGCGCGGTACTTGCTGCCGTCCACGCACTCCACGCCCACGCATTTGCCGTTCTCGACGATGAGTTGCGCGACTGGCTTGCCGGTCAGGATGACGCCATTGTTGGCCTCGATCACGCGTCCAAGTGCCACGCTCAGCATCCCCGAGCCGCCCTTGGGCATCGGTCGGCCCGCCATGTGATCCATCATCGAAAACGCCTGCGCGCCTGTACCGGCGTCGCTCCCCGCCACGCCGGGCCACCTGCCACCGGAGAGACTGGCCGCCTGCATGACGGGGCTTTCCCAAACCTGGTGCGCCGCCGCGTAGCCTGACAACACTTCCAGCCGTTGAAAGAACAGACCCTCCGGGGACTTGACGCGCTCCGCTGGTGGTAGCGCGGCGACTCGTGCGCGCGCTGCCGCCAGTCGCCTGAAAGTCTCCGCATCCTTTTTCGAGACGCGCGCAATGGTTGCCGCCGTACGCTCCGGGTCCTTTAAAAACACCGTCAATGAAGCACCGTCCAGGAACGGAAAGTGGACGACTATTTCCGGATCGAAGGTCTCATACCCGTAGTCGCGCAGATTGAGCTCGTTGTTGCGCAGCAGCGGGTTGCGGGCGATGAGGTGATGAGAGCTCGAACATAAGTCCTCCCTGAAGCCCGGAAGGAGAACTTCAGCTGTCTTGACGCCGCCGCCGATCATCGCCCGGCCTTCGAGAACGAGCACGCGATTGCCGGCCTTCGCGAGGTACGCAGCACAGATGAGGCTGTTATGACCCGCACCCGCAACGACATAGTCGAAGCCTTCCGCACGTGACACGCCCGGGGCGGCCTGCGCCGGTACGGTCTCTGCCTGTTGTAGTGGCACAGCGCCAGCCGACGTTGCGAGAGCGACGGGCGCGAGTGCCGCGGCCATTACAAAGTCGCGGCGCGTGGTCCAAGTCATCGCTGAGTCCTTTCTGGCCGGAATCGGGCCAGGGGAATGTTGACCGCGGCAAGGCCCCGGCTGAGTCAGGGTATCTTCAGGTCAGGATACTTTTCCGTCAGCAGGGAGCCGAAGTAGTAGGTTTTTGAAAACGCCGGGCGCGCACGCAGCGCGGCGAGCCATCGATCGACTTCGGGCATGCTCTCCCAGAGCCTGCCAAGCCCTAAATCAGCCAACCGTACCAACACAGGCAGCATCGCGATGTCCGCCAACGTCAGCTGAGGACCCATCAACCAGGGTCCACCACTGCCACTCAAGGTCCCGGACATTCGCACGATAGCGCGGTGCAGCCGCTCCAGAGCCCTATTCATCTCCTCCGTGGAGAACCCGCTGCGACCCATCGACAGTAGAAACTCCTTGCGCAGGGGCTTCGATTCCGCCAGCGCGATGAAGTCGGCCTCGGACATTTCGCGATAGTGAGGCAAGAACGCAATGTTGTAGGACGGCACGCGCACCGCCGGGGTCGGTACCTCATCGATGTAGCGAATGAGCGAGCGCATCGCCGCCCGAGCCACAGCGTCATGCGGCACGAGCGATGCAGGCTCGGGAAAAACCTCGTTCAGGTACTCGATGATGACCGCAGAGTCGATGATCACCCTGCCGTTGTGAATCAGGCTCGGGACGACTCCGTTGGGATTGATCTTCAAGTACTCGGGATGCAGCTGATCCCCGGAAAACAGATCGAGCGTGTGCTCGGAGAACGCCAGGCCCTTCTCGTGAAGGGTAAAGCGAACCCGCTGGCTGCACGTGGACTGCGGCGCGTTGTACAGGACGAGACTCTGCGTGCTCATAGCTTTTCGGCGCCCCTGCGGCCGTTCAGCATCATCGCGCCCGGTGCGACCTTCCCAGGCGCGCGCTTGCGTTCGCAAACGATTGCAGGAAACATTCCCAGATTTCGCTGGGATAGTCAACCGCCGTGGCTGCGCCGGGTACTTCACGCGCCGGGCCCTCTTGGGCCAGGGATATGCGATCGTTTGCATGATTGCGTTTTGCCGTCACCGGCGCTATTGTCCGCACATCATGCAAACGTTTGCCTAACCATCAACGGATTTGATCGGGTGAAGGCAGGTCTCACCCGGGCATCAAAAGAGCGAATTCGGAGCGACTCATGAGCGGCCAGCAGCAGAAAAACCGCAAGGCCCCGCGCGGCAAACCGGCCAGGGCGGCGGTGTCCGAGCGTCTCGAGATCAAGCCCGAGGATATCGATCCGCACCACGACTGGTCGCGCCTGAATGCTCATGGGGTCATGAATGTCGATTTCGAGGAGCGCGTCGATTTCCGGCGTCTGCACCGATATCGCCTGGGACGCGCCCGCCAGGCTGTCCGCAATTCGACGCTCGGCGCTCTGCTGTGCTTCGACAACAACAATATCCGCTACATCACCTCGACGGCGATCGGCGAGTGGTCGCGCGACAAATTCTGTCGCTTCGCGGTTCTGACCGGCAATGGCGAGCCGCATTTATGGGATTTCGGCTCGGCAGCGGCCCATCACCGCATCTACGCGCCCTGGTTGCAGCCGCTGTGCTGTCACGCAGGCAATGTCGGTCTGCGCGGCACCATTCCGCCCGACCAGGGCCTGGTCAAGCGCGCGGCGCAGGAAATCTACGACGTGCTCAAGGAACAGGGTGTTGCCGACATGCCTTTGGGCATCGATGTGATAGAGCCCCCGATGCTGTTCGCACTTCAGAAGCTCGGCCTCAAAATAGCCGACGGCCAGCAGGTCATGTTGGATGCGCGCGAGATCAAGAGCCGCGACGAAATCATGCTGCTGAACACCGCGGCGGCCATGGTCGATGGCGTCTATCAGGACATCTATGAAGCGCTGAAGCCGGGGGTGCGCGAGTCGGACATCGTCGCGATGGCGACCAAGCGCCTGTTCGAAATGGGCTCCGATGACGTCGAGGCCATCAACTCCGTGGCCGGCGAGCGCTGCAGCCCGCATCCGCACAACTTCACCGACCGTATCATCCGTCCCGGCGATCAGGCTTTTTTCGACATCATCCAGGCCTACATGGGCTATCGCACCTGCTACTACCGCACGTTCGCGGTCGGCAAGGCGAGTGCAGCACAGAAAGATGCCTACAACAAGGCGCGCGAATGGATGGATGCGGGGATTGCGAAGGTTCGACCCGGCGTCGGCACCGATGAAATCGCGGCCGTATTTCCGCGAGCCCAGGAGTTCGGCTTCCCCAACGAAATGGAAGCCTTCGCGCTGCAGTTCGGTCACGGTCTCGGCGTCGCACTCCACGAACGGCCGATCATCTCGCGCCTGGTGTCGCTCGATCATCCCCTCGAGATCAAGGAAGGTATGGTGTTTGCGCTCGAGACGTACTGCCCGGCGGCGGATGGTCGCTCGGCCGCGCGTATCGAGGAGGAGCTGGTCGTCACCGACCGCGGCTGCGAAGTCATCACATTGTTTCCTGCGCAGGAACTGCCGATCGCCAACGAGTACTGAGCGCCTGGCACCACATCAAACCTGAGCGCAGCGAATAACCGGAATTTCAAGGGGGCGGCGAATGAAAGACGGGACACTCAAGGGTCGTGCTCGATTGACACGAACCACCGGATGGCTGGCGGCGTTTTCGGCCCGCGCAGTACTCCTGGCGGCAGCAGCCGCATTTGCGGCCACAGCAGCGTTGGCGCAAACGACACCTGCCGTAACGGGCAGCGGTGCCGCCCCCGAGCTACAGGAGATTATCGTCACCTCGCGGCGTTACGAGGAGAACATAACCCGCGCCCCGGTTGCCGTGACCGTAATGACCAGCGCCACCCTCGAAAGTCAGCGCCTGGTGACGACTGACGATGTTCTGCAATTCTCACCGGGCGCCACCTGGGTTCGGTTCAACAATCTGCAGCCTGAATACAGCATTCGCGGCGTCAACGCGACGGCGCAGGGGTCCTCGGACGAAGCATCGATCGTGACGGTCGTCGACGATATGCCGATCTCCAAGGACTTCATGAAGAACCTGTCGATGTATGACATCGAGCGAGTCGAAGTCTTGAACGGCCCGCAGGGTACGTCGTTCGGCCGCAACGCCGTCGCGGGGCTGGTGCAGATAGTCACCAAGCGCCCGACCGACACATTTGAAGGCAAGGTGACAACGGGCATCGGCAACTACGGGCTGGCTGAGACCAATGGCTTTGTCAACGTTCCGGTGAGCAGCACGCTCGCGACGCGCCTTGCCTATAACTACCGGCATGATGACGGCTACATGAGGTCGAGCACGACCGGTGAGGGCCTCAATGGAACTCAGAACGCGGCGATCCGCGGCTCGCTGGCGTATAAGCCGAACGAGCACCTCGACGCCTATCTGAAGATCGAGTTCAACAGGGATAACGATCAAGCGCCGGTACGGCGGTCTCGTGATTGCCACCTCCCCTACGCCGTCGCCGGTGACGATACCGCGTTGCGCGACCAACTCGGCATCGACCCGGGCATGCCGGGATATGCGCGGACTTACTACGACCCCTGCAACCCCTGGCGAACCGACATCGCCAAGGGCAACTTTTACATCAATCGCCATGTATTGACGGTCAACGGCCAGGTCGCCTGGCAATTCGCGGATGGCTACACGCTCACGTCGGTCACCGGCTACATGGATGGGGCTGCCCTGCAGAACCAGGATGTCCTCAGTACGCCGGTGAATGTCTACATCCAAAAGGGCGACCAGGAAGCCAAGATCTACACCGAGGAAATGCGGCTCGACAATCACGCCGGCTCGAGCAGGCTGCTCTGGTTGGTCGGTTCACTCTTCATGCATGACCATCATCACCTGTTCACTAACAACGAGTTCTTCCTGCCCAGTACGGACGGCACGCCTGCGGCATCCCTGCCGCGCATCCCGACATTCAATGAAATCGATTCGCGCAACACCACCAATAGCGTCGGGATCTTCGGCGAGGCCAGTTATAAGGTGACGGACGCGTTGACCGCCACGTTCGGCGTGCGCTGGAATCACGACCACAAGAGTTACGAAATCACC
>JAQGOF010000212.1 GCA_028293745.1 Gammaproteobacteria bacterium
AGCGTCGGCTACCTTGAGAAGGGAGACGCAATGCCTGCCACCGCCTTTGATGCGGTGGTTTACGGACCTCCGGCACCCCGCACTCCGCCCTGTGCGCAGTTCGAGAAGCGGAAACGATAATTTTTTCGAATTCAATGGCACATCCGTGGTCAGAAACATCTGGGATGGGCGAGCCAATCTCGTCGAGCTCGAAGTTGACGGCCCCGGTGGGCACATCGAAGGGCTGTCACTGCGTCTATATGACCCGAAGTCGCATCAATGGAGTCTGAATTTCGCCAACAGCAAAGGGGGTGGACTGGGACAGCCGACCATCGGTGAGTTCAAGAATGGCCGTGGGGAGTTTTTTGATCAGGAAAGCTTCAACGGCAGAATGATCCTGGTGCGCGGTGTCTGGTCAGACATTACGCCGGACTCGGGTCGATTCGAGCAGGCATTTTCCGATGATGGCGGAAAAACGTGGGAGGTCAACTGGATTGCCGTCGACACTCGGGTGAAGACTTAACCAACCGCTTTCTGCGGCGGCTGGCGACTCAACATTGATTCCGATTCGTCTGCCGCCCCGGTGCGGTTCCCCTGGTGATTATGCCACGCGCAAATGCGACAGCGACCGCTTCCATGCGTGAGTGCACATCCAGTTTCTCCAAGAGCGAGCAAACGTGATGGTCTACGGTCTTCGGCGAGCGATGCAGTCGGCGTGCGAGTTGCGCGGTCGTGCAGCCTTGCGCGAGCAGGTGCAGCACTTCCAGCTCCTTTGCGGTTAAGCCGGACGGGTTTGCCCGAGTGACTTCATTCGGACCGCGAGGTATGCCGCGCGCCCCGAGCTCACGCAACCGCCTGCGCACGATGGCCCCCAGCGGGCCCGCTCCCAGCCTGTCCAGGATGGAGAGTGCCTCGCGCAGGGCTGCTTCGGAGCCCTCCGCCAGGGCGAGCGCTTGTTCGTATGGCATTCCCATGCGCTCCCAGGCGTCGGCTGCAGCGCGCCAGTCACCCGATAGCATGAGCCGGTAGGGCTCCGCAACGTCGCCGGCAATTGGTCCGACGGGTTGAGCGCGGGATTGCCAAAATAGAAGCTCACCGTTGATCCACGGTGCAGTATGGCCTCGCACGTGCGCCAACCCAACTGCAGTTGCGTGTACGACATCAGCAGGTTTCCCTTGATACCAGGCCTGTTCGGCCAGCGCTGCCGCCACGCGACCGATGCGGTTCAACTCACTTGTCGGTATGGCTAGCGCAAAGGCCTGATCCAGCAATTCGTCTGCTCCGGGGTCTCCGCGGCGTATGCGGACGAGCGCAAGGGTAGCCATGATAGTCACGCGCTGTTGCACGCTGGCATACTCGGAGCTCCGCAACAGCTCTGTTGCCATCCGTGCAGCCTCGGTCCACTCGCCCCGATCAAGTTCGCATGTAGTGTAGTAAGCGCGGATGTAGGCGCTGTGTGAGAAGATTCCACGCTCCTCGCAATATTCAACTCCCTCGTTAAACGCCCGCTGTGCGCGTGCAAAGTCGTGTATCAGGCTCGCGTAGAAGAGTAGGGTACGGTACGCACGCGCGGCATGGTCTTCCATTTTGTGCTCGAGGGCGAGCGCAAGACTTCGTGCAAGCGACTCGTATCCCGCGCGGTCCCCGGTGCCAAGCAAGGCTCCCCCGATGTGACAAAGTGCGTGCGACTCAGCTGCGGGGTCACCGACCTCGCGAGCGAGTTCCAGTGCGCGCTGCCCAAATTCGAGTGCCTCGCGGTCCCAGCCCCTGTGAACGGCCAGTAGGGATCGCCAGCCATACGCCATCGCCAGATTGGCGCTGCGCGGCAACACCTCGAGCAGGCTGATGGCATCCGCAACACATTGATCGGCAGCCCTCTTATCACCCACGTTACGGTATTCCTGCGACAGCAAACCCAACACGCGTGATTGTGCCGCGACATTGCCCACCTCTTGCCAAGAGGCGAGCGCATCTGTCGCGGAGGTGATGGCCGCACGTGTCTGATTGGCTAGACTGCTTTCCTGAGCATGCTGCTCGAGCAGCTCTGCCCGCAGCGCTGTCGCCAATGAGGAGCCATAGCGCAGCGCTGCACCCAGGTGCGCAGCCGCTTCGCGGTGAGCACCTAGCCGCGCAGCCTCCTTGGCGGCGAGAGGTGCATATTCGAGAACGGCCGCAGCCTGCTCAGCGAAGGTGGCATGGTGTACGAGCCGAGCCAGGTCCGCCCTATGTTCCACAAGCGTTCGCAGCACATGGCCGTGCAAGGCGCGGGCACGTTCCGGCTGAATCGTGCCAAGCACGGCAAGACGGGTAAGCTCGTGGCGGAAAGCGATCGAGTCCGTCTGCACCTCGAGCAAGCCGCGAGTGCCAGCTTCATCGAGTGCCGTTGGCCGCGGGCCCAACAGGGATTCAACCAGCCAGGTTTCGGTCCTCCCGGGCGATATTGCGACGAGCTCGGCAAGCTCGCGCGTGGCGGGCAGGCAGCGCGCCAGCCGCGCGACCACGGCATCCCGCACGGTTTCCGGAACAAGCTCACCCCGACTCGCAAGTACCTCGCGCACGAAGAACGGATTGCCCCCGGTGACTTGATGAAGGAGAGCGGCGTCCCGGCCACTGTCTCTAGCAAGCACTTCGACTGCCGCGAGCGAGAGGGGTGCCAGGCGCATACGAACAATATGATGGCCGGTGAGTTCGCCGAGCGTCAGGCGGACAGGATGATCTGCGGAAAGCTCGTCATCGCGATAAGTAGCTACAAAGACCGCTCTCGTTCGTTGAATACGCCTGCCGATGAATCGTAGAAAGTCGAGCGTCGCCGCATCAGCCCAATGGAGGTCTTCGAGCACAACAACCCACACATGCTCGGGTCGTGTGAGTTCCTCGAGGAGGAGGCGAAAGAGCCAGTCACGCGATTCGTCATCGCGTGTATCCCGCCCATTGAGCGCCGATGTCTGTGCGGCAATCTCGTGCACTGGGGCAAGCGCCCGGGGTGTGGACAGCCCGTCGCACGCACCCCAAAGTGTGCGTGCCTCGCCCCGATGCTCCGACGTGAACCGCTCAACCAGGGAGCTCTTGCCGAACCCCGCTTCACCCGCGACGAGGACGAGCTTGCCCGACGCCGCGCTTGCCTCCCGGAAGCACCGGTTGAGTTCATCGAGTTGCTTCTGGCGCTCGAGAAGGTGCATGAGAGATCTATTATCGGACATAACACTTGACGAAGCCACTGCCGTTCGCCAACCGGCAGCTTCCGGGGAACGGGTCGCCAAAATTGGGGTGCCGCGCGCGCAAATTTGAGGTTGACGCCCAGATTGAGCCCGCGCGCCCAGACGTATCGTGTGCTGCACACGAACGATGCGGGCCAGGCTCGCGAGGACACGCCATGCCACGTTATATCGTCGAGAGGGAGTTTCCGGGCGGCCTGCAGATTCCGGTCGACGAGACTGGGGCAAAGGCATGCATGCAGATCGTGGAGACCAACCTGTCAGACCAGGTCACCTGGGTTCATTCGTACGTGAGCGCGAACAAGAAGAAGACTTTTTGCGTCTACGATGCACCGACACCCGAGGCCATTCGCATTACCGCGACGCGTTGCAAACTTCCTGTCCAACGCATCACCGAGGTTCGCGTTCTCGATCCGTATTTCCACAGGTAGCTGCGGTCTGGGCTCCGCTAGAGGTTTCTCGCGACGGGCTGACGCCGATCAACGCCCCCGAGACGCCGTTGAATCATTATGTAGACCCGCACTACTGGACCGCGGCAATCATGCCGAAACGCAGAGTTTTGATTGTCACGACATCGCACGCGGAATTGGGGAGCACCGGTCATCGCACCGGCGTCTGGCTCGAGGAGTTGGCTGCCCCGTATCTCGCGCTACGTGATGCCGGCGTCGAGCTCACTGTAGCCTCGATTCGCGGGGGTGAAATCCCGTTCGACCCACGCAGCACCGGCAAGGAACAATCGGATGTACCGGTGCCCGCAACGGCGCGTCGTTTTCTGCAAGATTCTGATGCAATGACTGCGGCGAAACACAGCCTGTCGGTCGACGAAGTGGATGCTGCATCGCCGGATGCGATTTACCTGCCGGGCGGGCACGGCGCAATGTGGGACATGCCCAACAATTTGCCTCTGGCGCGAATCGTTGGGTCTCTGTTCGATACGGGCAGGATCGTCTCCGCGGTCTGTCACGGCCCCGCGGGGTTGGTCTCGGTCAAGCGTCACGATGGCCGGCCGCTCGTCGAGGGCAAGCGTGTCAACAGCTTCACAAACTCCGAGGAGCAGGCTGTGGGCTTGGCCAAGGTCGTTCCATTTCTGTTGCAAACACGCCTGAGCGAGCTGGGAGGCCGGTTCGAAGGAGGGCCAGACTGGCAGCCGAAGGTGGTGCGCGATGGCAACCTGATCACCGGCCAGAACCCGATGTCTTCGGATCTGCTGGCGCGGACAGTCATCGAGGCGCTGGAGACGGCTCCCGGGCGGCGGCACCGTAAGAAAGAGGAGTTGTGAGGGCGTCACCGATCAGTGCGACGATTGCTCATCGCCGATGGCGCGCGCGATAGCGACTTACACTACTTCTCCTCGCTCTTGCCTGATCGCAAAAGCTCGGGATGCCTGGCTTCGATCATGCGGCGGAAGCCATCGCGCCAATGAACCCAGTGAGGGAGGATCGTTCCGCTCCTGGCCGCGCCCTTCCACACGATCGTACCGTTTGAGTGGGACCGATTCCTCCCTTAGGTTTATGTTGATTCGCGGCGACGTCGGTCACACTTTGGTTCGTGCATTGCGGGAGCCGCAGAGCGCCAAGCGGCCCCGACGAGCACACATCGCAGTGCAACATAAAAGTTAGCACGGGCCGCGTGATCCTGCTCACGGATGGCTGTTGAGCCCGGCCGCAAAATACCTGCTGCGTGGGAGATCTGCGCGCTTACGGTACTAGCCTTGAGCATGACGCAACTTATCTTCGGCGCCGCCCTCGGCTTCCTCCTCGGCGAGGGCGTGCTCCACGGCATAAAGCACTCCATCGGTTGGCTCCAGCGCGATGAAGTGCGCAAACGGGTTGGTGAGCTGTCTGCCGTGCGCGGATCCGAGCTCATCGGCGGTTTCATAAAGTATGCAGGTGTAATAGGGGCAATCGCTGCTCTCATCACATTAGGTGTGTGGAGTGTCGGAGACTATCTGGCGGCGAAATCGCCACGCCGCATGCTGAGCGCCAACACCTCAGATACAGCCGTGGCGGCCTCCATACCAGATCTGCATGGCTTTCCGAACAAGGGTACACGGATCGCTTCGCCGCCAAAGGCCGAGTCCGCTACAGCAGTTCAGGTTGACAACGTCGCCCCATACGCCGACCCGGCCTTTAAGGTCCAACGCCGGCCGCAGCACGCGGCTACCCATCCGAATCTCAGGGAGACTCTCGTGCAGCGGTCCGAAGCAAGAGCTCGCGCCGACCTGCTCAGACAGACTCAGGAGTACGTGCGCCGGTCCCAATACGATTGCGAGGCTGCCGAGCGGGCCGCCAAGTACCTCAAGGCTGGCCTTGACGTTTGGGGGTTCACCAGTTGGCAGGTCAAATACTTTCCGCGGGAGGGCTACAAGGGCGCCACGCTCACTCAGTGCAAAGACATTGAGTATGTAGGCGATGCTCCGGGGTTGGATTTGCAGTCCACCGTCGCGAGGGGGCACTCGTGAACTCCATTCATCGTGCCATGCGAGACGAACTCTTCCGCTTACGGGAATACCCGGCAATACTTTTCCGGCAAACATCGCCGTGCCGGGTTTCGGATCACACAATCCGCTGGCGGGGAACTGCTCACCTTCCGTGTCGGACCCTCTGATCGACCCCACTGGCCGCTGCCGCTACGATCCCTCGGGGGTCGTCAGTCTGCTCCCGGCGGCGGAACGCTACAGCGC
>JAQGOF010000229.1 GCA_028293745.1 Gammaproteobacteria bacterium
GAGTGTTACCTCTCAGGAAATTGGACGGCCGGGGTGAGGGGAAGTTCCGAATGATTTTCTAAAAAAATTCCATCCATATCAGTGGCTTGGCCTTTACATTGTGGCTTTTTCGCTACAGAAAGTGCCAGCTCACGTCGAGGCTCACAGCCTTCACGCCGTCGGTGTTCCTGACGTTAAACTGCTCATATTCCAGCCTCAGACCCAGCGCTCCGAAGCGCCCCTGCGCGCCGCCACCCCACGCGAAATCGGTACCGTGATCGTCGATGGCAAAAAGCGACGAATCGGTGTGGCCGCTGAGATTCCACCGTGCAAGCCCCGCTTTGCCAAAAATATCGACGAAGGGGAGGGGCAGCGGCACGAAACCGACCGCGAAGGCGGAAAAGGCGTGGGCGTCTGCGTGGCCCCGGTCGCTGAACCCGCCGAACCCGAACCGCCCGGATTGACTGCCCAGGTCCATGTAGTTCGCCTCGACACCCAGGAAAGGCAGCGGCTTGACCCCAACGAACGCCTTCCAGGCTGTGTTGTTCAGGTCAAAGTCACGTCCGGAGCCGAAAATGTTATTCAGCCGGGCTTGGGAGACCCCCGCACCGACGTAGGCGTCCGGTAGCTGGGCGTGGGCTGCTGTTGCGCCAAGAGCCAGCGTCGCAGCGATCAAGAGATTGCGCATAGTGTCCTCGTTGTCGGCATGACAGAGGACCGCAGATTGAAGCTGGAATGCGTCCAATGTTGTATTGGCGCGACAGAATTCCACCTGCGGTCTCAGTAGAGACGCCGTCAGGCGGCCGAAGTTCCTTTTCCCCGGCATTCGTTACATTTACCGCCACGATCTAGTGCGCTTTGTCCCAATTGGGACCTACGCCGATGTCAACCCTCAGCGGAACACGAAGCTCGCCGGCGCCGATCATGCGCTGCTGTATCGCTGCGGCTACACTTTCGGCTGCGTCCGCGCGAACCTCCAGGACCAGTTCGTCGTGCACTTGCATGATAAGACGCGCCGGGGTGTCTTCCCGTTGACACCACGCATCCACGGCAATCATCGCCCGCTTGATGATGTCCGCGGCGGTGCCCTGCATTGGGGCATTGATGGCACTGCGCTCCGCGTATTGCCGCAGCGCCGCGGCACCCGATCGGATATCCGGAAGGTAGAGACGTCGGCCGTATACCGTCTCGACGTACCCAGCGTCGCGCGCGCTGTGACGGGTCTCATCCATGAAGCGCTTTACACCCGGGTACCGGGCGAAATATCGCTCGACGTAGCGCTGTGCAGATCCCCGATCAATGCCCAGCTGCCGAGCCAGTCCAAACGGCGACATGCCATAGATCAGCCCGAAATTGATCGTCTTGGCAGTTCGCCGCTGGTCCGGGGTCACCGAATCCAGCGGCACACTGAATACCTCCGCAGCAGTTGCCACGTGCACGTCGCGATCTTCGGCAAAGGCCGATAGCAGGCCCTCGTCACCCGACAGGTGGGCCATGATCCGCAGCTCGATCTGCGAGTAGTCCGCTGCCATGAGCACGTAGCCGGGAGGCGCGATGAATGCCTGGCGGATACGGCGCCCTTCCGGCCGGCGGATCGGGATGTTCTGCAGGTTGGGATCGGCGGATGACAGCCTGCCGGTCTGTGCCACGGCCTGATGGTAGGAGGTGTGGATGCGCCCGGTCCGCGGATCCACCAGCTCCGGCAGCTTGTCGGTGTAAGTTGATTTCAGCTTGGCCAAGGCCCGGTATTCGAGAATGAGCCGCGGCAGCGGATACGAGACGGCCAGCTCTTCCAACACATCCTCTGCGGTGGATGGCTGACCCGTAGGTGTCTTGCGCGTCACCGGTATCTGCAGTTTTTCAAACAGAATCTGCTGGAGCTGCTTGGGGGAGTCCATGTTGAACTCCGTACCTGCTTCCTTGCGCCCCTGTGCCGTCAGCTCCTGAAGCTGGACGCTGAATTCCCGGCTCTGAGCACGTAGCAGCTCGCGATCGACCAGCACCCCCAGATGTTCCATGCGGAGTAACACCGGCGCGAGAGGTTGCTCCAACTCCTCGTAAAGCTGCCTGAGCCGAGGAAAGCTCTCGAGCTGGGGCCACAGTGCGTGGTGCAGACACAGTGTGATATCCGCATCTTCCGCCGCGTATTGCGCTGCCTTGTCCACCGGTACCTGGTTGAAGGGAAGTTGCTTGGCGCCCTTGCCAGCAACATCCTCATACGTAATCTTTCTGATGCCGAGATAACACAAAGCTGTCGAGTCCATGTCGTGGCGCGCGGCGACGCTGTTGAGCACGTACGACTCGAGCATGGTGTCGAATCGCATGCCGGCGAGCTGGATGCCGTAGTTCGCCAGGACATGCGCATGGTATTTCAAATCATGCCCCAGCTTGCCGCGCTCCGGATCCTCGAGAATGGGCTTCAGAGCGGCCAGCACCTTGTCGCGGTCGAGCTGCTCGGGCGCGCCCGTATAGTCGTGAAGCAGGGGCACATAGGCCGCTTTCCCCCGTTCGAGGCCGAATGACACGCCGACGATTTCCGCCTTCATGTAATCGAGGTTCGTCGTTTCGGTGTCGAATGCAAACAGAGCTGCGCCGCGCAGCAGATCCAACCACCGTTCCAGATCCTCCCAGCGCGTAATGCTTTCGTATTGGCGCTCGACGCCAGCGAGCGGAGAGGGTGCTCCTGGTGCCAAGCGCCCCGGGGCCACCGGTAGCGGGCTGCCCGTTCCGCCGGCGCCTGACACAGTCCGTCCGGCGCCCGACTCAACACTCCGCGCGGCCGACTCTGAAGAGCCGGTGGGCGTATCACCCGCTGCTCCGCCGTCGATCTGCTTCAACAACGACCGCAGCTCGTAGCGTGTGTACAGTTCGCGCAACTTCGCCGTGTCAGGCTCGGTCGGCGTGAGTTGGTCGTGCGCGAGTGGCAGGTCCAGGTCAACGTGGATGGTCGCCAGTTTCCTGGACAACTCCAGGGTTGTCAGACCCGCTCGCAGGTTCTCTCCCACCTTCCCAGTAATCTGCTCAACGTTCGTAACGAGATTATCCAGCGTCTGGTACTGGTTGAGCCACTTCGCAGCGGTCTTCGGCCCCACCTTCTCGATACCCGGAATGTTGTCGGAGCTGTCGCCCACCAACGCCAGGTAGTCGATGATCTGTTCAGGAAACACGTCGAACTTGGTCTTGACGCCGGCGCGGTCCAGCACCGAGTTGGTCATGGTGTTGACGAGCGTGATGGAGCCGTCAACGAGCTGGGCCATATCCTTGTCGCTCGTGGAGATGAGCACAGACTTCCCCGCCTTTGCTGCACGACAGGCCAGGGTTCCGATGACATCGTCCGCCTCGACCCCTTCGATGCGCAGGATGGGCAGCCCTTGTGCACGAATGATCGACAGCAGAGGCTCGATCTGCGATCGCAGATCGTTAGGCATGGGCTGGCGGTGCGCCTTGTACTCGGCGAACAAGTCATCGCGAAAGGTCTTCCCCGAAGCGTCGAATACCACCGCAATGCACCGCGGCTGGTAGTCCTTGACGAACTTCAGCAGCATGTTCAGAACGCCGTAGACGGCGCCCGTCGGCTCGCCACGCGAGTTGGTGAGCGGGGGCAGGGCATGGAAGGCTCGGTAAACATAAGACGAGCCGTCGACTAGAACCAGGTCGGGAGAAGTGGTCATGGAGTGTGCCAACGCGGGGGGAGTGTAAGTATAACGGACCCGTGCACCGTTTCGGCCCGGCCCTTTCCGGGCTGGCCCATCCGGGCCGGCCGCGCGCCAGTCCCTCTCGGCTCGCTGGCCCATCCGGCCCCCGTTCAGGTCAACGCGCGAAGGTCTGCCGCGCTATGGGAACAGCCCTCAACGGGTGCGCCGCATGCGGCGCACGGGTGTCCGCGGAAGCGGCACCCAGGACCGAGGGTGAGCAGGCGAATGCCTGCGCAAAAGGGTGCAACGCATGCGTTGCACGGGCGACCCGCGAGGGTTGCCCCGGACCGACGGTGAGCAGGCAATGCCTGCGCAAAAGGAGGACCTTCACATGCTGGAGCGGCCCTCGCCCGCAGTTGCCGCCAATCGCTTCGGCCTGGGTGCCAGACCCGGCGAATTGGCTCAGATCGGCTCCCAGCCGCGGGACTGGCTGCGTGCGCAGCTCGCCGGCGCCCCGCCGCTAGTGGCAGACAGCGAGCTTCGCAGTTCTGCGGAGACGTTGGCGCGGGCACTTGATGCGCGGCGCGAGCTCCGCGCCGCCAAGCGCGCTGCTGCGGCCGAGCGAACGTCACAGTCGTCGGATACGGCGGACGCGCCCAATCAAGCCAACGCCCTCGCCGCACTCACGAAAGTCGGGCAGATCTATCGGCCCGTCTACATAGCCGAAGCCAGCGCGAGATTTCGTCAGGCCGCTAGCACTGATCGTCCTTTCGTCGAAAGGCTGACGTACTTCTGGACGAATCACTTTGCAGTGTCGATCGACAAGAACATCGTGCTGGGCCTCGCAGGTAGTCTGGAGCGCGAAGCAATTCGTCCGAATGTACTAGGGCGCTTCTCAGACATGCTGCTTGCCGTCGAGCGGCATCCAGCCATGCTGCTATACCTCGACAACCACATGTCTGTTGGGCCGCACTCCAAGGCTGCTCGTTTGCTCGGACGCCGTCAGAGCGGCCGCCGCGTTGGTATCAACGAGAACCTCGCACGGGAAACCCTCGAGCTGCATACGCTTGGCGTGCACGGGGGCTACACGCAAGCTGATGTGACTACTTTTGCCGAGGTAATCACTGGGTGGTCTATCGGCGGCGACGTCGGGCGATTTCCCCGTGGAGAACCTGGTGAGTTCCTGTTTCGTCCCGAGCTCCATGAGCCCGGTGCAAAGGTTGTGCTAGGGAAACGATACGCTGACACAGGTTACGACCAGGGCGTTGCTGTACTCCGTGATCTCGCGGCTAACACCGCAACGGCTCACTTCATAGCCACCAAGCTGGCTCGTCATTTCATCGCTGATGACCCGCCGGCTCGCGCGGTGGAGCGTATCGCGAACGCGTTCTTGTCAAGCGACGGTCACCTTCCTACCGTCTATCGCGCGCTCATCGAGACGCCCGAATCATGGACGCAACCTCTCTCGAAGTATAAAACGCCCAACGATTACATCGTGTCGACCTTCCGTGGGCTCGAGCTACCAGTTGACGCTGGCCGCTCGCCACTAGCACCGTTCGAAGTGATGGGGCAGCGGACGTACAGCCCCGGATCGCCCGCCGGCTGGCCTGATCGCGGTGCAGATTGGGACGGCGCGTCCGCGCTGATCAAACGCATCGAATGGGCCGACGCTGTGGGCCAGCGTGTTGGATCACGGCGCGACGCCGTTGCATTGGCTCCGCAGCTTCTGGGCGACAGCCTGACGCCAGCGACTCGAACCGCCATCGCGCGCGCTGCCAGTACTTCGCAGGCGGTCACCCTGTTGCTATCCTCGCCGGAGTTCATGCGGCGATGAAAAGCCTCCGATCCGTACTTGGAGCACGCTATGCGCACGCTTAAACGCCGTGAATTCCTGCATGCCGGAGCGCTGGCGCTAGGTGGCACATTCCTGACCTCGCGACTGGCGTTTGCAAGCACGGGCAACACCAAATCACGACTTGTCTTCATCGTTATGCGTGGAGCGCTTGACGGTCTTGCCGCCGCGCCACCCTACGGAGATTCCGACTATGCGGGATTGCGACGCGAACTCGCGCTAAAAGCTCCAGGGTCGCCCGGCGGTGTTCTGCCGCTCAATGGCTTCTTCGGCCTCCATCCCAGTCTGACATTCCTCCACGATTCGTACACTGCGCGCGAGCTTGTCGTATTTCACGCAATCGCCAGCCCTTATCGGGAGCGCTCGCACTTCGACGGCCAGGACGTGTTGGAAAACGGGTCCTCGCAAGCCCATGCCGTGCAAACCGGCTGGCTCAATCGCGCGCTCGCGTCGCTGCAATCAGGTCAAGGCCAGTCAAAGGAGTTGGGTGTCGCTCTGGGACAAAACATCCCGCTCGTCATGCGCGGCCCGGCATCGGTGACCTCCTGGTCCCCATCAAAGCTTGCGGCGCTCGACGACGATACGTTGGAGCGCATCACCGACCTCTACGCGGGCGATCCATTGCTGGCCGCGCGGCTAGGCGATGCGCTCGCCGCCGATGCCATCGCCGATTCCGCGGCTTCGCCAATGCAAGCCGCCGCCGCAATCGGCGATGCGCTCCCTAACCAGTCTCTCCCCCAACGCGGAAGACCCATGCGGTACACCGAACTCGTCCGCGCAGCCGCCGGTTTCCTCCGCCGCGACGACGGCCCCCAAGTAGCCGTCTTCGACACTACTGGCTGGGACACACATGCCAACGAAGGCAACGCCGAGGGCCAACTCGCGGGCCGCCTCGTCGCGCTGGATGCGGGCTTGAGAACACTAAAGGAAGAACTCGGCCCAGCGTGGGCTGACACCGCCGTCGTTCTCGCCACCGAGTTTGGCCGCACCGCAGCCACCAATGGAACGCGCGGAACTGACCACGGCACCGCCACCGCAGCATTTTTGTTGGGCGGGGCCGTGCAAGGCGGCCGAGTCCTGGCCGATTGGCCCGGTCTATCGGCCCACTCGCTATATCAGGGTCGCGACCTGAAACCGACCACAGACCTGCGGTCCGTGCTCAAGGGTGTCCTCTCGGAGCACCTGCTTGTCTCCTCCAGCGCGCTAGAGACCTCGGTATTTCCCAACAGCGCCGACGCGAGACCCATCAAGGACCTGCTCCGGGGGTGACTCGCGGCTACGCAGGAACCTGTGTGTTAGTGTTGCCCTGTCACGAATGCTGCCGGAGCGACTCAAATGGCAACGATCAAGGTTCTACAGAACGGCCCCTATCTCGTCCAAGGCGATGATGTGTCGTTGGTGGATTGGAACGGTGCCACCTATGCGATTCCGAAGCGCCCGTTTGCCCTGTGCCGGTGCGGCGGCTCCACCACGAAGCCTTTCTGCGACGGAACCCACTCTCGAACGGGCTTCAAAGCTGCAGAAGCTGCAGTCCCTGGCAGCCAGGACAAACCAGCCACGAAGCCCTAGACGGAGGGGTTCGCCTGAAGGAGTCCCTCTTTCAGCTGGGCGAGCGTCAGCGGGTTCGGCCGGTTACCGTTGCCTACTTCGGCGGCTGCGAACTGTCGTCGTTGCTCTTCTTACCCGTCGCCCCGGGCCCCGTCGTCTGCGGGGTTGCCGTCCCCGGTGTTGATGACTGCGGAGGCGTCTGCGGCGTTGACGACGGCTGCTGATCTGTCGTCGACGGTGTATTAGGCGTCGTCGCGCTTGACCCAGCAGGACGTGTCACCACCGTCCCGTTACGAGGCGGCAGATATAGCGGCCCCTTCTGCCCACATGCTGCCGTCATGAGCTGCATGATTACGGCACCCAACAACACGAGCCCCTTCATCGCGATGCCCTTCACGGATTCACCGGCCGCTGGTCACGCAGCGCCAGCCACCCGCGAATGATGCGGTAGATCACCCAAATACCCAGCAACACAAAGCCGACCCACAACGTGAAGAATCCAACCACGATCAGCATCAACGGCAACGACACCGCCAAAATCACGATCACCCAAAGCAGCGCAAACCAGAACGTCCGAATCTGCCAGCGGAAATGCGACTCAAGGAACGTCCCGCGCACATCCGACTGCCGCGCATAATTCATGATCACCGCAATGATCGATGGCAACCCGAAGACGAAGCTACCAACGATTGTCACCGCCGACGTCAACCCAATCAGCACTGACAGCGAATGCAACGCGTAAATGATGTGTGTATACGAAATCAGCGAAGCGTCAACCGGCTGCCCGGAAACCGTCACGCTGGGGTTCACGTTATCGACCATGACACCAATATCGTACGTCTTTTAGGGCACATCTTTCGGGCGATCTACGACGGCAATGGTCAGCCGCGAAACACACACCAGCTTCTCCTGCTCGTCCCGGATCTCGATGCCCCAGACGTGGCTCCGCTTCCCAATGTGATAGGGACGCGCCGTCGCGGTCACGATGCCGGATGACACCGGACGAAGATGGTTCGCGTTGATCTCCTGTCCCAGGCAGACGTACAGCGCCTGATCCACACACAAGTTCGCAGCCAAGCTTCCAACCGTCTCAGCCAGCGCCACTGAGGCGCCGCCATGCAAAACACCCATCGGCTGGTGCGTCCGGGGACTCACCGGCATAGTCGCGCGGACATAATCGGGCCCGATTTCCGTCACACGAATGCCAACGGTGTCCGCTAGTGTATTCCGCGAGTGCACTTGAAGTTGCTCGACGGAAGTCTGGGTGCGCCAAATACTCATGGGAGGTAGTCTACCGCTACCCTTGAGTCTGCGCCGGCTCGGAGCAGTGTGATGACCGTCCCTACGACCGAATTCGTTTTCCTGCCACCCCCGATTCCCACCGTGGAAATCGCTGGAACAAGGCAGCGCTTCCCAGTGCATCGGATCTATTGCGTCGGGCGCAACTATGCTGAGCACGCACGCGAAATGGGCTCCGATCCTAAGGTCGAGCCGCCCGTTTTCTTCACCAAGCCCGCTGATGCCATCGTCCCGAGCGGAGCCGCCATACCCTACCCGCCCAGAACCGAGAACCTCCACTACGAAGTAGAGCTGGTCGTCGCAATTGGCGATGCAGGGAGGAACATCGCCGCAGGGCAGGCGCACGGACACATATTTGGCTACGCCGTCGGAAACGATCTGACTCGGCGCGATTTGCAGGGAGCATCTAAGAAGAAGGGTTTGCCATGGGACACGGGTAAGGCATTCGACGCATCGGCACCCATCGCCGCAATACGTCCCGCCTCACTGGGCCACGTAGAAGGCGGACGTATCTGGCTGTCCGTCAACGGTGAGACCCGCCAGCAGTCCGATGTCAGTGAAATGATCTGGGGTGTGTCCGAAATCATTGCCGAGCTGTCCACCCTGTTCGAGCTGAAAGCCGGCGACCTGATCTACACTGGCACCCCCGCTGGCGTCGGACCGCTCAAACCAGGGGACCGGATCGAATGCGGGGTCGAGGGATTGGAGACACTGCGTAACACCATTGCCGCTGCGCGCCCCACCAAATGAAGCTATACACTTACTTCCGCAGCTCCGCCGCCTATCGCGCGCGTATCGCGTTCAATGTCAAAGGCATCGAGTGCGAGGCTGTGTACGTTGACCTTCGGACCCAGGCAAGCGCTCAACAAAAGCCCGAGTATCTCGCGGTCAACCCTCAGGGCCTGGTGCCCGCCCTGGTTGTCGGCGACACCACGGTTGCACAATCGCTGGCAATCATCGAGTACCTCGACGAAGTACACCCGGAGCCCCCACTGCTCCCGCGCTCCCCAGTTGACCGCGCCCGCGTCCGGGCCATGGCACTAGCGGTCGCATGCGACTTGCATCCACTCAACAACCTGCGTGTCCTGAATTACCTGCGCTCACCACTGGGCCACGACGAAGAAACCGTCAACGCCTGGTATCGTCACTGGATTGCAGTTGGCTTCAGCGGCTTGGAGCAGGAAGCCCGCCGCGCCACCGGCGACGGCCGGCACATGTTCGGCTCAACTATAACCATCGCGGATATCTACATCGTCCCGCAGATGTACAACGCCCGAAGATTCAAATGCGACCTCACGCCGTACCCAACACTGCGCGGGATCTGCGAGCATCTGGAGGCGCTACCCGCATTTGCGAAAGCAGCGCCCGAAGCGCAACCCGACGCAGGTAAGCCATCCGCTTAGCTGACACCGTATCTAATGCACCAGCACCAAATGAATTGCCGTCGGATGGCGATGCTATTCTGCATACTACAGCGTCAATGACCAATTCTTCTTCGTCCTGTTGGGGGAACACGGAGCCCGCGTATATTCGCTTGCGGAGTTTTCAAAAAGGAAAATGTGAGGCAGACGAACCGCGTCCATCGGTGCGGAGCCGCTAACCTCCCTTCAGCTTCGCCCCCACCCGCCGGTAAGCCTCCCGAAAGGGAATCCCCTCCTGCACCACCAGCCGGTTCGCCTCCTCGGCCGCATGGATAGCCGGGTCCAACTTGATCCGCTCGGGCAGGAACCTCATCGCATCAATCGCAGGCGGCAGGATATCCAACGTCTGCAGCGCGAGATCGATGCTGCGAAACAAAGGGAACTTCAACAATTGCAGATCGCGTTGATATCCCGACGGCAGCTTGGCGAAGATCCCCAGCGCCTCCGTGAGACACCCCAACGCAGTCGCCGAACGCCCCCGAATCAACTCGAACACGTCCGGGTTGCGCTTCTGCGGCATGATGGAGGAGCCGGTCGTGAATGCATCCGGCAACTCGAGGAACCCGAACTCCTGGGTGTAGAACAGCAGCACGTCGGCCGCAAATCGTCCGAGATCCTGCACCAACAGCGCGATCTCGAACAGCAGTTGCGCCTCGGCCTTGCCGCGCGAGAGCTGCACGCCCGTCACCGGTTCCTGCGTAACATCGAACCCGAGCCTTGCGCTCGTCGCGCCACGATCCAGCGGCAAACCCGGTGTGCCGTATCCGGCGGCCGATCCGAGCGGGTTCTTGCCAACCCGGCGCTGCACCTGCCGCAACCCTTCCGCATCATCACGAATCTCAGCCGCGAATCCGCCAGCCCACAGAGCGACAGAGCTCGGCATCGCCTGCTGCATGTGGGTATATCCGGGCAGCACGGTATTGACCTCGCGTGCAGCGAGCCGATCCAGCGCGTCAACAACGTGCGCAGCGCCGGTCCCCAACTCTTCAATGACATCACGCAGGTACAGCCGGATGGCAGTCAACACCTGATCGTTTCGCGAACGCCCCAGATGTACCCGGCCGCCTGCCGCCCCAATTCGCTCGGTCAGACGCTTCTCCAGCGCCGTCTGCCCATCCTCATCCTCGAGCGAAATGTGCCACTCACCGCGCGCATGCTCTTCGCCAAGCGCGGTCAGGCCAAACCGGATCACCTGCAGATCGTCGGCGGACAGCAGCTTCTGCGCATGCAGCATTTCAACATGCGCGATCGATGCAGCCACGTCATAACGTACGAGCCGCTCGTCGAGGGCATAGTCCTCCCCCGCCGTGTATCGCAACACGCGGCTATCGAGTGGAGCGCCCTTGTCCCACAAGCGGCTCATGGCGGCGCTCAGGTACCGCCAAGCGCCGTCTGCTGCTCAGCCGGAGTCAGCGCGTTTACGTCGGCAACGATCAATGTCCCGGTGCCTTCGTTGGTAAACACCTCGCCGAGGATTCCTTCCGGCGACTTGTACGACACCACGTGAACGCGGCGGACCCCGCCGTGAATGGCATTCTCGATAGCCTTCGCCTTGGGCAACATGCCCTCGACGATCCGGCCTTCCTCGCGCAACCGTTTCAGTCCACGCAAGTCCGTGTACGAAATCAGAGAGGTAGCATCTTCCACCCGCTCCAGGATTCCCGGGGCGCCGGTGCAGAGAATCAACTTCTCGGCTCCGAGCGCCGCCCCGATCGCGGCGGCAACGGTGTCCGCGTTGATATTGAGAAGAACACCTGTCTCGTCAGCCGACAGCGGGCTGACCACGGGCATCAGTCCACTGTCCAGCAACTTGCGAATGACGGTCGTGTCGATGCCGTCAATGTCGCCAACGAAGCCGTAGTCGACCAACTCGCCGCTCGTCCCAACCTTCACAGGCGGGCGCCGATGCGCTCGCACCAGCCCCGCATCGACCCCGCTGATTCCGACTGCATCGATGTTGAGATCCCGGCACATCCCGAGAATGCGCGTATTGATCAGGCCGTTGAGCACCATCGCCGCCACATCGATCGCCTTCTGGTCGGTCACCCGCCGGCCTTCGACCATGCGCGTGGGAATCCCCAGCGCCTCGGAAATCTCGGTAGTCTGTGGGCCGCCCCCATGCACCATCACGACGCGCACGCCGAAGTAATGCAGGATCGCGATCTGCTCGATCAGAACCCGCGTGGCGTCGGCGTCGCCGAACACACCACCACCGGCCTTCACGATGAAGGTCTTGCCCTTGTACATGCGGATATAGGGAGCGGCGCTCTTCAGCGCCCGGATGGCGAGAGTCTGTTCGCCTCGATGCATGATCATGTGATTTTCTTACACTCCTTTGAGCATTTGATAGAGCACGGCCATCTGAACGACCAGCCGGTTGTAAGCTTCGCGCTGCACGATGCTGCGCGGGCTGTCGAGCACTTCGTCGGCGACCGCGGTGTTGCGTCGTACCGGTAAACAATGCATGAGGCGGCAATCCGGGGCCGTCCGGGTAAACCAGTCGTTCCTGACACACCAGCCCGTCAGCTCGCCGCGCAGCTTGGCGTCACCCTGTGCGTCGCCATAGACACTCGTCGAGCCCCATTCTTTCGCGTAGATAATGTTCGCGCCCGCCAGCGCATCGCCACGATCCGCCGTCTCGCGTACTGACCCACCTGAGCGCGCCGCAGCCGAGCGAGCCTTGCTCATGATGTCGGGAGGCAAAGCGAAGCCCTCCGGCCTCAGCACGACCACGTCCATCCCGCGCATCGCAGCCATATGGACTGCCGCCGCAGGCACCGCAAGCGGCAGCGCGCGCGGATGATACGCCCAAGACAGCACAAAGCGGCCATTTCGCGGCACGCCGAGATCGTCCATGGTCTTCCAGTCAGCGAGCGCCTGGCAGGGATGATTGATTGCCGACTCGAGGTTGATGAGCGGCTTGTCGACCAGCTCGGCCATGGCCTTGAAGTTCGTCTCCGCGAGGTCGTTGGCCAGATCCTTGCACTCGGCAAACGCCCGGATGCCGAGCGCGTCGCAATAAGACGCCAGCACCGGGATTCCCTCACGCACATGCTCGGCAGCGGCACCGTTCATCACAGCCCCCAGCCGGGTCTCCAACTGCCACGTTCCCTGTCCCGGGGTGATCACGAACGAGTTGCCCCCGAGTCGCGCCATGCCCGACTGGAATGAGGCCAGCGTACGCAAGGACGGATTGAAGAACACGAGCCCCAGGATCTTTCCCGCGAGCGCGCGCGGCTCCGGACTCGTCTCGAGTCGCCGCGCAAGCTCCAACAGAGCGCTGACCTCGTCGCGCTCGAAATCGGCAAGATCCAGGAACCGCCTCATGCAGGCAGGTCCGCGAGCGTATCCCGCAGCATGTCGATCTGCTCCTCCTGCAGGATGAACGGCGGCAACAACCGCAGAATGTGAGGGTCCGTGGCCGTGCCCGCCAGGATCCCACATTCCAACAGCTCGGCCTGGATCTCCTTCGCCGGCCGCGTCGTTCGCAATCCGGTGAGAAAGCCCGCGCCCTGGTGTCCGGTGACAGGCCCCACGATGCAGGTTTGTCGAATGTAGCTGCCCACCCGGCGCACCCGCTCGAGAAGATTCTCGGACTCGATGGCATCGATGACGGCCTCCATGACTGCGCAGGCCATCGGGCCGCCCCCGAAGGTCGTGCCCAGCAGATCCAGCTTGAGAGCTGCCGAGACCTTCTGCGTGGCAAGCAGTGCGGCACACGGGAAACCGTTGCCGAGCGCCTTCGCGGTGGTGATCATGTCAGGCGTAACGCCGTACATGTTTGCCGCGAAAGGATGGCCGACACGGCCCATTCCACATTGCACTTCGTCGAAAACCAACACGGCGCCCACTTCATCGCAGCGCCGGCGCAGCGCCTCGAGATACTCCTTGCCCAGATCGACGGCCCCTGCGAGTCCCTGCACCGGCTCGACAATGACGGCTGCAGTCTTGTCCGTCACAAAACCCGCGATCGAATCAACACTGCCGCGCGGCATGAAACTGACATCGAAGGGCGTGCGCGGGAAGCCATACCACTTCGCCTGCGCGCCCCAGGTCACGGCGCCCGCCGCGGCGGTGCGGCCATGAAAGCTGCCCTCCACGGCAGCGACTTGCGCGCGAGAAGTCATCCGGAATGCGAGCTTGAGCGCATTCTCGTTGGCTTCTGCGCCGCTATTCACGAAGAAGACGCTTGTCATGGGCAACTTGGAGAAACGCACCAGCCTTTCCGCCGCGCGCGTGCGTACCTGCATCGCGACGGCATTCGACTGGAAGTTGCACGACTGCGCCTGGTTCGTCAGCGCACGCGTGAATCCGGGATGCCCGTAGCCAAGTGCCGCTACTGCATGTCCCCCGTAGAGGTCGAGGACGCGCTCGCCGCGGCTGTTCGTGAGCCAGACCCCTTGGGCTGACACCACTTCAATGGGGTACTGCGCAAACACGGGCGCAAGGAAATCGTGGCTGGCCGCGGCCGGCCGAGTTGCTGGGATCGGTGGGTTCATGATTCTCGCTTCAGGTCCATCCGGGGGCAGGAGCCGTGAGACCTGAGGTCTCAGCCAGGCCGAATATGCGGTTCATCCACTGCACGGCGCCGCCCGCCGCACCTTTGTTGAGATTGTCCACAACGCACATGACAGCGACGGTCCGACCGTTCGCCACCGCGGACAGATGTGCGTAGTTGCTGGTGGCAACTTCCTTCACACGCGGAGCCTGTTCGCCCACACGTATGAACGGACAATCTGCATAGAATTCGCGCAGCGCCGCTAAAACCTTCGGCGTATCCACTGATGCCTTGAGAGGCGCTTGCACGGTGACATGAATGCCGCGTGCAAACGGGCCGGAGTGCGGCACGAAAGCAAAGTCAGCTTCAACACCGGAAGCTGCGCGCGCGCAGGCCGCGATCTCAGGCGCGTGACGGTGCGTCAGCGCGTTGTAAGAGTACAGATCGCTATGCCGGAGTGGGTGATGAGTGCCCTCGATCGGCTTGCGTCCGGCACCCGTACTGCCGGTGATACCGGCCACGAACAATGTCGTTGAAGTCAGGCCTAGGGCCAGAAGCGGGACGCTCGCAAGCAACGTGGCCGTCGCAAAGCAGCCGGGGTGAGCTACATGCGTCGTTTCCAGCTTCTTCAGGTGCTCGGGCACGGCGCACGTGAACTCGGCGATTCGCTTTGGTGCCCCATGCGCGTGCTTGTATACGGCCTCATAGGCTTCGGCCGAGGAGTACCGAAAGTCAGCGGAGATATCCACGACTCGCGGCCGCGTGCCGGCCCGGGCCGCAACGCTGAGCAATGAGTCGATGAGCGCCGCCGAGACTCCGTGCGGGGCTGCCGAGAAGACGGCTGACTGCGGTGTTTCCACCAACAGCCTTTCGACATCTGCTTGCGACTTGAAGCGCACGTCGCTGTACACACTCGCCAGATGAGGGAACGCTTTCGACACGCTCTCGCCCGGCTGGCTGTCAGACATGACTGCGGCCAGGTCGAACTGCGGATGCCCGGCAATCAGGCGCAACAATTCCCCGGCGACATAGCCGGTTCCACCCAGAACGACGGTGGGTATCTTCGCGCTCACTGGGGTGCCTTCACGCCGATAGCCTCGATCACGCGGTCGCCGAGTGATGCACCGTTGGTCAGCGCATTGAAGGCGGGGACGCCGAGCTGGCTGTTGATGATCTCGACGCCCACCTGGTTGTCCGTCGAAGGTCCGGTAACCACACAAGGCTCGATTCCAAACCGCTCACGCAATAACTTCACACCACCCCAGGCGGCTACGGGATCGTTTGCAGACAGAATGACGCCGGTCAGCGCCGCCCGGATATCCGGGCATTCGAGGATGGCGTCGACGCCGTAGGTGCCCAGAATGCCGTCACCGAGCTCGAAGACGATCGCGTCGGGTTTGCCAGCGGCGAGCGCTGTCAACATAGTACGTGTCAGCGCCGGCCCGTTGACCCTCGTTGTGGTCACAACACCCAGATCGGTGAAGATCATCGAATTGCGGGCGCCAGCATCTTCCATCGCGAGGATATCGCGGCGGAGCGAGACACCCGTGGCTTTGAAGGCATCAATCACCAGCCCGCGATGCCGCATGCGGCTGATCACCGCGCATGCGGCAGCTGTCTTGCCCGCTTCCATACAGGTGCCGGCAAGCGCCACCACCGGCACTGCGCGAGCTTCCAGTTTCGCCTCGAAGTCGAGCCGCTTGTGACCAACGCGGGCGGGCACGCCGATGCGCTCGCCAAGGTAGGGGAAATGCAGCACTCCACCGATGACACGGCAGTCGAATGGCTTGCCCTTATCAGGGTTCACCGAGTCGCATATGCCCAGCACACCCCCGATGTTGAGCATCTGGATGATGTCGCCGGGCTGGACAGACTGCGGAATGTGGCCGGAGTATCCAAACAGCGCCTTGCGGTGGCCGAGCGCGCCGACGACGATATCACCCTTGCCGACCTTGGCCATGCGGCCGCTCGTCAGCTCGAGCGTGTTGTAAGTGGACTTGTTGGTCAGAACTTCGACCGCGACGACGACGCCTTCCTCGGCAGGAATGTCGTTGGACACGCGCACTTCGTGCGAAAGCCCGCAGGCCTGCGTTACCGAGGCAACCTTGTCGACAACAATACTGCGCATCCCGTTAACCATGTTCAAGCGTCCTTGGCCCGCTCGCCCGCACGCCGCGCGAACACGCCTGTCAGCGAAACTATCTTGGAAAAGCCCAGAGCATCCGTCGCAGTCCATTCACCGACCGCTTCACCGTAGACGCCCTTGGAAGCCGCCATCAACGAGTAGGGCGACTCGACGCCTTCGATGAACAGGCTTCCCGGTCTGAACAGCACGTGTACATCGCCGGTCACGCGCTCCTGCGAGGACTGCAACAGCGCTTCGATGTCGCGGCAGACCGGGTCGAGAAGCTGGCCTTCGTGCACCAGGTCTCCATAAGGCTGTGCGACCAACTCCTTGATGCGCTGTTGGCGCCCTGTCAGCACGAGCTTCTCGAGCTCGCGATGAGCCGTGAGCAACGTCTCCGCTGCCGGCGCCTCGAAAGCGACCCGGCCCTTGGTACCAATGATGGTATCCCCCAGGTGAATGCCGCGCCCGACGCCAAACGGCGCGGCCACAGACTCGAGAGACTCGATGACCTGCACCGGTGACATCGCCTTGCCGTCAAGCGCCACAGGCCGGCCTCGCTCGAACGAAATGACGTGCCGCTCCGGCGCACGCGGATTCGTGAACGCATCGCGAGTGAGCACCCAGGCGCTGTCAGGAATGCTGCCGGCGGACGTGAGAGTCTCCTTGCCGCCGATCGTCACACCCCACAGACCGCGATTGATCGAGTACGCAGCACCGGAGGGCGGGACGGGCAGGTTGCGCTTCTGCAGATAATCGAGCTCATCCTGCCGTTTGAACGCTTTGTCACGAACCGGTGCGAGCACTTCGAGATCCGGCGCCAGCGTTCGAAGGGCGACTTCAAACCGCACCTGATCGTTGCCTGCAGCAGTGCAGCCATGCGCAATCATGTTAGTGCCAAGCTGTCGCGCCATGCGCGCGATGGTCTGTGCCTGCATGACACGTTCCGCGCCCACGCACAGCGGGTACAGCTGGCCGCGCTTCACATTTCCCATGATCAGGAAACGCAGCACTTGTTCAAAGTAGTCCGCGCGCGCATCAATCTGATGATGTTCAATCGCGCCCAGAGCACGCGCTCTTTCCGCCAGCGTGCGTGCGGCAGCTGCATCGATGCCGCCGGTGTCGACAGTGACGGTGATAACCGGGCGGCCGGTGTTCTCCGCGACCCACGGCACCAGGAAAGAGGTATCGAGCCCACCGGAGTAGGCGAGGACAATGGGCTTGGAGCCCGCGTCAGCGGCAGTGTGAGGCATGATTTGTTTAGACGACTCGGAAGATCGATTGCAGGCGGCCGAGGAGCTCGTCCTGCGCACGAGAATTGGCGGTGGCGATGAATATGGTGTCGTCACCCGAAATCGTGCCCGCCACCTCCGGCCACTCGGCCTTGTCGATGGCAACGGCGACGCTCTGAGCGGCACCTACAGTGGTCTTCAACACAGTGAGCGAGGGACCAGCTCGCTTCAAGCCGCGCACGAATTGCGCGAGCATCCCGAAATCCCCATTGGCGCGCGTCACCTCTTCGGGAGGTAAAACATAGCGCCCGCTTGCTTTCAACACGCCGAGGTCCCGAAGGTCACGGCTCACGGATGACTGCGTGACCTCGTGGCCCTCTTTCTTCAACAGGCGCACGAGATCCTCCTGCTTGCGGACAAAGTCCTCCCGCAGGATGCGCACAATGGCGCTACGGCGTTCGTGTTGTTGAGTATCGTTCAGCACCGACGCATAAATAAGCGCATAAAGGGGCGCGTATTGTGCATATTCATGCAGGCACGGTCAAGGGGGCTTGTGAGCCTCGCAGACTGCCGCGTCCCGGATTGCTGCAGCGCAATCTGAACGATACTTACGCCCTCTAGCCGACCGACGCACGCACCGGGAGACCGACCATGCAATGGACCTTCACCTCAGCCGCTCGCCGTTGCCACCTCATAGCGTCCTGCGCCTTGATTCTGTCCGTTCCGCTCACCGCGGTAGCCGCCTCGATCGACACGGTGACCTCGAAGGACGCCTCCGCCGGCCTGCGCGCGGCAATATCTCAAGGAGTCGACAAGGCCATTGGAATGCTCGGCGCACCCAACGGATTCCTCGGAAACCCGAAGTACACCATCCCGCTCCCATCGGCACTCGAAAAAGCCGATCGCGCACTGCGCATGATCGGCATGTCAGGCGATGCCGACCAGCTCAAAGCCGCCATGAACCACGCCGCGGAGATGGCCGTCGCAGATGCCAAGCCGGTTTTCAAACAAGCGGCGCAACGTATGACCGTTGCGGACGCCAAGGGCATCCTGACCGGCGGCGAAACCGCAGCGACGCAATACTTCCGACAGGCCACCAGCGCCCAGCTCGTCACCCGCTTCAAACCCATCGTCGCCCGCGCGACCGCCCAACTCAAGCTCCGCGGCCTGTACGACCAGTACGCGGGAAAAGCCGCGCAGGTTGGTTTGATCAGTTCCGAGGATGCCAACCTCAACGACTACGTCACCGCTAAAGCACTCGACGGCCTGTTCACCGCCATCGGCGAAGAGGAACGCGCCATCCGCACGGATCCCATGGGGCAGGCGAGCTCGCTCATCAAGAAAGTCTTCGGCGCGCTGTGATTGCCGTAAGCGTTTTCCCGTAGAAGGCGGCACTCGCGGATCAGACCGTCGGACGTAGTTGCTTACGCCGGCTCTAGGGTACTGTAGAGCCCCATGTGCGCCCGCTTCCAAACACCCGCCCAGTCCGCTGCCGAACGGTATTGGCAACTCATCGACCCACTCTGGCGATACGAGCAGAGCTGGCGCGTGCTCCCCACCGATCCGGTTCCGGTGGTACTGGCGATAAACGGACAACGCACCGGCCGCATGATGCGGTGGGACCTCGTACCGTATCGGAGTCACGGCGAGCCTACCGGCAAGGTCCTGATCAACGCCAAGGTCGAGAACCTGGAGACCAACTACTTTTGGAAGGGACCTTGGGATCGGCGGCAGCGCTGCATTCTCTCGATGGCCGGCTTCTACGAGCCGCACAAGTTCGAAGATGGACGCAAAGAGCCCTTCTACGTACACCTCGCAGATCGCGAAGTCTTCGGCGTGGCGGGTCTGTGGGATCGGTCCGTGAAGGCCGATGGCACTGAGGTGCTCTCATGCGCGCTGATTACCACTCCAGCCAATGAGCTGATGGCTCAGATCCACAACGAAAAGCTCCGCATGCCGGCGGTGCTGCGGGAAGAGGATCACGATGCCTGGTTGCGCGGCTCAGCTGCCGAGGCGAAAACGGTGCTGACACCATACCCCTCCGAGGTCATGGTCACATGGCAGGTCAGTCGGCGTCTCTATGCGAACAAAGGCCCCAACGACGCAAGCTTGATCGAGCCCGCCGAGGGCCCGTGACCGACGTGGAATTTCGGGTATGAGTTTGCGAAATTCGGTGGAGAAATTGACCATAACGACAGGCAGCTGAGCAACCTGAGGCAATCACGAAGTGAGACGGATCGCACACGTCAGCGGCAACGTCAACGCGATCAACAGGCTCTCCCCAAATATTGAGAACCCCAGCGCCGACGGAGTGTACGTGACCCGTGAAAGTGCACTCGGCGCACGATCGCGTTGGAATTTGTCAGGGCGCAATCATATGTCGAACAATTTCTGGACGATCTTCGTTCTGACCTGGGTGTTCGGCCCGTTCGTACTGTGGGTCAGTGTGCTCAGCGCGGTCAGAGGGTACTACCAGATCCAACAGTCGATGAAGCGGCTTATGGATCAGATCCACGCGGCTCACCATCCGGTGCGAGCTCGCCACGTAAGCAACTGACGTCCGCACGCGCAATAGTATCTCGCACGGCCCGCTGCCACACACGCTGGACGTAGTAGCGAGGGTTCGAGTTTGCCTCCTCAAAGGGCGTCACTCGGTGCCGGGAAGTGCGACGCTAGTCCCGACGAGCCCGGGGGTTTCGCTTTTAGGGAGCCTGCTGTTATCCCGCAAGGGTCGACGTCGTGGAGACTCGTTCAGCGCCCGATGCTCCGAGCCGATGCTGAGTTCCCGGCGTGCGATGGCGTTGGGGCGAAATCAGTGGATTGTCATTGGGTTATTGAGCGTCAGCGACCGACGGGCGAGGCTTCCACGATCCACCGAGCACGGCGCGTCGTGCGAAATTGTCCAACGTCCGACCATCACGGTTCATCTTCGCTCCCGGGTTTTCCAGTGTCAGTCATGGTGTACACACCCTCCTCTAGCGCGCCCGTAGGCACTTTTTCAAGTACCACTGGGCCCCCACGCGCGTCCGTGTTTGACATAACTCATCTGGTCCCACGGCCTTCCCCGCGCGGCTCCTTCGCATTCACCTGCTCCAACGCTTTCAACTCAGTCGCCAGCAGCTGCACCCCATGCAGGCGCGCCATCTCCAGGGCGAGGCCTTCGCCCGAGATCGCAGCTTCCAACAACTGCCGCCAGATCTTCACGCGCCCGGCCCAACGGGGCCGTAACCAACCCGCATGCTGATTCGCAAGGTCCGTCACCTGTCGTATGGTGCAAGCCCGTAACAAGCTTGCGCAATGAGTGGGCATGCCTAAATAGAGTGGGGCCCCGATGGGCTGAGTGCGCGCGATGTACCAGGCGTTGGTGAACACATGATGAGCTACCTGCGTAGCGCCAGGTGCCGTAAAAAACGAGGCGTAAGCGGCAGGCTCGCGGTCGCCTACCCGATTTCCACCGACCCACGTCCATCGATACGGATCCGCAAACCCGGCATCGATGAGCAGGTACGGACACGCGGCCGCCCGGCGGCGCGAGGTCACATTAAGTTGGCCCCATAGATCTGCCAGCTCCCGGAACATAGGCGCGGCAGGCGAGGCACGCATCATCGCCTGCTCGCTCAGCAGTTCCAAACACTGGTCGTTCAATTCCGCGAGCGTCTTGAGTGTCTCCGTACACGGCCACGGCTGCTCCCAATTGTTGGGACCGCCTTGCGCGCTCGTTTCAATTTCGTTGTGTTGCCACATGACCTGCCTCCGAAGCTTATCCTTATCCTACCCACCTGCGCCGGCAATGCATCCATCTATTTGGTCGAAAATAACCAAATTTGTGGTGGTTGTGTTTTGGGAATTTTTTCCCAAAACTGTGGTTGTAACCGGTAGCACACAGGAAGTGTCATGCGCATCTCGGACGATCGCTACAGCCGCGAGCGGCTTTGCCTCGACCTGGCACTCAGGTTCCTGCGCCATGAAGCGCGCACCCAGACCATCCGAACCTGGACGGGTCTGACCGACGACCGGATCCGGAATCTCTACCGCTCGTACATGAGTCGCGGTGCTCATTTTGTCCCGCGCCACCGTGGCAAGTCGCCACACCAGGTGGCCTACTTCACGCGCTCCCTTCGAGTGCAATGGGAAACCGCCCAACTCGCGAGCTTGTTGAGTCTTCTTGCTGTGGTGCCCGCGCAGCCGAGCCTCGAGCTCGCAGGCTCACTGCCAACGGTGGCCCGCGGTGAAAAGCTTTGTTATGCGTTCGAAACGTATCAGGCGACGATTCCCTCGTCGCAGATCTCGTTCGAGCACACAGTATTTCTGGCGGTGGCGCTCGCCCGCGGCGACCAGCTCAGACTCGGCTGCTGCCGGGAATGCGGCGGCCTGCTCGTGATCGAAAGGTTTCCGCTACGTGATAAGCGCTGCCAGTATTGCGCCAATCCAGTTCAACCCCGATGAGCCCGTCCGGGGAGCCCGCATTGCGTGACTCATGACGGCTTTTCCGCCTGCGACGCATGCGACGCAGGCGTCGCACCCCACAGCGGCGCTTTTACTCAGGCAGGCTCCTTGCGACCTGAATTTCATCCGTGTGCTCTACAATGGCACAGCTCCGCCGCCAGAAACTGCGCTCATGGATCAAATTCGGCCGAATTTCTTTGCAGGTCCCTACATCGATCGCCGCGCCGACGTGCGCGAAGAAGCCGACTGGCCAGCTGCCGCCGTGTCCGACCCGCAGACCCTATATATAGTGGCTCGCGATACCGCGCAGTTGGTGTACACGGGGCCCCAGCCGCGTATTGCGTTTGTCACTCGTGAACATCCGGCGCTCCGCGAGCCTGATCCCCATGCCCTCGTGCTCCTGGGCTGGTACAAGGGCGCGCGATGCGTGCTGTATGAGCTGGGTCCGGGCACCCAAGCCTTCGATCCGCCGCCCGGCACGAGCTTCGAAGAGCTGCGGCCTCTTTCGCCTCTTTTACCGGCAGAACAGGCTGGGCTTCTGGCTTATGCGCGTGCGTTGACCATCTGGCGCAAACGGCAGCGGTTCTGCGGCGTCTGCGGATTCACTGCACTCCCGGAACGCGCCGGCCACGTGATTCGCTGTACTAACGAAACCGAATCGCATGAATTTTTCCCGCGCATAGACCCGGCCATCATCGTGCTCGTCACCGATGGCGAACGCGCCCTCCTGGGCCGGCAAGCCAGCTGGCCTCCCGGGCGTTATTCGACCATTGCCGGTTTCGTCGAGCCGGGAGAGAGCCTGGAAGACGCTGTGCTGCGCGAAGTTTTGGAGGAAACCGGCGTCACGGTCACCAACCCGCGTTATGACTCATCGCAGCCCTGGCCCTTTCCTTCCTCGCTGATGATCGGGTTCCAGGCGCAGGCGGAGCGAGGCAGCCCCATCCGCACCGGCGAGGAGTTGGAAGACGCCCGCTGGTTCACTCGTGCCCAGATCCGTTCTGATGGGCTGCCCCTCGTGCCCCCGTCACATTCGATTTCCTACCGGCTCATCACGACGTGGCTGGAATCCGAGCGGCAGTCCTGAGCGATGTGCCTGCTCGTCCTCGCCTGGCAGGTCCACCCCCGCTACCGCCTGGTCGTCGCCGCCAATCGTGACGAGTTTCATGAGCGCCCGACTGCCGCGATGGCCAAATGGCCAGCCCCGGACGACATCATCGCGGGCCGTGATCTGCGAGCCGGGGGAACGTGGCTCGCCATGGACCGTGCCAGACGGTTTGGGATCGTCACGAACTTTCGCGACCTGCAGCCCCCGGCGCCCGATGCACCCTCACGTGGAAATCTGATCCCGAACTATTTACGTAATGAGGCGGGAGCGCAGCGCTACCTCACAGAACTCCAGTCCGACGCCGAGAGTTACTCGGGGTTCAACTTGCTACTAACGGACAGTGATGCTCTGTGGTACGCATCCAACCGCGCCAATCACTTCGCAAGGCCTCTGCCACCCGGGATTTATGGCCTTTCGAATGAATTCCTCGATACGCCGTGGCCAAAACTCCAACGCGTGCGACGGCGTTTCGATCCTCTCCTGAGGCAGGGGGGTGAGGTCTCCAGGAACGAGTTGTTCGCCATCCTCGCCGATCCCACCCAGGCCGGAATCAACGATGAACTGCCCAAAACAGGCGTATCAGCGGAGTGGGAACAGCTGCTCTCATCCCCTTTCATCCGCAACGAGCATTATGGAACACGCTGTTCCACGATAGTCCTGCTCGAGCCCTCGGGTGCCGTTTCTCTCACGGAGCGTCGGTTCGATTCCCGGGGCAGCGTGATTGCCGAAACGGAATTCACCATCCCCGACGATGAATGGCTGTGAACGCAGGCGCTTCACGTGCGTTGACTGACGAGTAATGGCTTCGAGCGAGAGCTGGGCGACCCCAGCTAGAATCCCGGCACATCCGTGACGTCGCACCTTATTGATGGCGCAGCGCAATTCCTTCATGCAGGCTCTGGGGCACAGCCGAGCCGCAATGGTCCTCATGTGCCTGATCGCTTACCAACCCGTTCGCGCCAATGTCGACGTAGAGCTTCACGGTGTGGATGACGAGCTGCGGACCAACGTGCTCGCCTATCTGAGCTTCGAGCGCTACAAGAAGACCACTGACCTGAGCGCCGACACGATTGAGCGGCTCCACGAGCGCGTCGAGCGCGAAGTCCAGTCCGCGCTGCGGCCCTTCGGCTACTACGAACCCAAGGTTCACTCCGATCTTGCAGAGCTCGGCAAAGGCGACTGGCGAGTTACGATCGACATCGACCCGGGCCCGCCGGTGCTCATAGATCTCATCGACGTGCAAGTTCACGGCGTCGGCGAGAAGGATGCTCTCTTCACGAGGATAACGGACAACTTGCCGCTGCACCGGGGCGACCGGCTGAGCCACGCGACCTACGACAGTCTCAAAGGGGATCTGCAGCGCACCGCTGCCACCTATGGATACCTTGATGCGAAGCTGACACGCAACGAGCTTACCGTCGATCCACAGAGCCATAAGGCAAGTATCTCCCTGGAACTGCAAACAGGGGAAAGATACCGCTTTGGCGCAACGACGATCGACCAGAGGGCGGTCAACGACGCCCTCGTGCGCCGTTACCTGCGCTACAGGCAGGACGAGCCGTTCGATCTGACAGAAATCCTGCGGACCCAGTTTGCCCTGGATGACGCGCAGTATTTCACCAACCTCGAGGTGCTGCCCGGTGACCCGGACCGCAACGCCCACGTCGTGCCAGTCAACATCAAGGCAGATCCCAGCCGCCGCAACTGGTACTCAGTTGGCGCTGGCTATGCCACGGACACCGGGCCCCGAGGGACACTTACCTGGGAAAACCGCCGGATCAACACACGCGGCCATCGCTTCAGCGTCATCATCCAGGCCGCTCAGGTGACGAAGTACCAGGTCCAGAGCAACTACATCATCCCTATCGGTGATCCGGCGGTCGAAAAACTGACATTGCAGGGTGTCGTCGAGCAGCGAGACCTCGCCGACGTGACGACCCGGAGCGAATACCTGCAGCCCTCAATCACCAAGGTATCGGGAAACTGGCAAACCGTGTGGTTTGTGCAGGGGCTGAGAACCACCGGCGAGTCCGCGGCCGAAACCCGCACGGACCGGATGCTCATACCCGGTATCGACATCGCGTCCGTTCCCAAGGGTTACCTGGGCGAGCCCATCTTCCAACACGGGCTGTTCCTGGAACTGAAGGGCGCGGACGGAATCGTCGGAGCCAACACCCGCTTCCTTCAAGCCCATCTGACCGGCGTACGTGTCTTCAACTTCCGCCCGAAGTGGCACCTGCTCCTGCGCGATGAGATCGGCGCAACGGTCGTGTCCCGTTTCAGCCAGTTGCCGGTGCTGGAGCGTTTCTTCGCAGGCGGCGACAACAGCGTACGAGGCTTTGCGTACAACTCCTTGTCGCCCACTGAGAATGTCTGTGACAAGAATGGCCGCAATCCAGATGGCAGTTGCAAGGGCGCCATCACCGGAACCGTCAAAGTAGGTGGCAAAGACGTCGTCACTGGCACTGTCGAAGTGATCCGGGATCTGCCGCGCAACTTCGGCGTCGCCGCCTTCTTCGACTATGGCAACGCTTTCAACCGCTTCGGCGGTACCCCGCTGGAGTATGCAGTGGGCGTGGGGTTCCGGCTGCGCCTCCCCGTCCTGACCTTGGGCGTCGATATAGCGCAGCCGATCTCCCGGCCCGGCGCCAGCCCCAGGCTCCACATCAACTTCTCGCCCAAACTCTGAAGCCGCCCCATGCGCCGCCTGCTGTTACTCATTGCCGCTGCGTTGATTCTCATAGCAGTGGCAGTGCCTACGGCCGCCGTTTACTACCTCGCATTCACACCGGCCGGCTTCCAGTTCATCGTCAGCCGCATCCCGCACAAAGTTGCCGGCACTGTAATTGATGTGATCGGCGCAAGCGGTACGTTGGCCCATGGCATCCGCGTGGAGCAGCTGGATCTCGACCATCACCTCGTCCACCTGACACTCAAAGACATACGAGCCCGGGTGGAGCTGACCCCCCTGCTGCTGCAAACCATTCGCACCAAGGGTGCCTCTATAGAGGCTGTGACGGTAGAGATCAAACGCCGCAAAAAACCTCCTATCCCATCCACGCCCTTCTTTCTGCCGCACTGGCTGGTCGTCAGCGCTGATCACACGCGCATTGGAAGTATCAATGTCGCCGTCTACAACGGATTCCACCTCGAGGCAAACAACCTGTACGCCTCCGGCATTGCCCGGTATCGCAAGATCCGGTTGTTCGAATTCGGGATGCAGACGGGCAACGCGCGCATCGATGGCTCCGGCGAAATGCTCGCCTACGACCCGCTGCGTCTCGACCTGCAGACCAAGATCAACTGGACACCGCCCGATCAGCCCGCTTGGGCGTACAGTACTACCGCCAAGGGCGATCTCGGTATTCTCGGCCTGACCGTCCATACCAGCGCGCCTTTCAGGTCTGACTTCACCGGCCAGGTGTTGAATCTCGTGGGTCAATGGCACTGGCAGGGCAACGCCATCCTGCACGATCTCGACGTCACCGCCTGGGGCGGCAACAAGATACTCGGACTGCTGACCGGGCAACTCGCGCTCAAGGGAAACGCAAACGGATTCACAGCTCACGGTCCCCTCGATTCCTCCGGCCTGAAAGTCGGCATCTTCGACACCGAGTTCCAAGGCGCCTACTCCAACCACGTTCTCTGGGCCAAGCACATCGGGATCACGCATCACACCTCCGGCGCCCACGCAACAGGCGGTGGCACCATTGAGGTAGTCAGGAACGGCCCGCGACTGGACCTGCGCGGCACCTGGAATGATTTTCGCTGGCCTCTGGCTGGCAAGGTTGCGCCGTTCCACAGCTCATCAGGCGATTTCACGTTGCAAGGGACGTGGCCGTATTCCGTTCACGCAACTGGCATGGCGCAAGCCCGGGATCTGCCCCCCGTGCCGACAACGATCGATGGCAGCCTCGCCAAGGACCGCTTCACTTTCACCAGGGCCGACGTCGATCTCTACGGCGGACACGCGACACTGAGCGGCGAAGCTGTCTGGGCCCCGCTGGACCGTTGGTCGTTCGCCGGACATGCAACTGACCTCAATCCGGTCCTTGTTCGCGCGGACCTGCCGGGCAAGTTGAGTTTCAACATAGCCACCCAGGGGTTGGGCTTTGACGGCAATGGCGACTTTTCTGTCGAAGTGCGCGAGATCGGTGGCCGTTTACGCGGCGTGCCCGCCAGTGGCGGCGGCAGAGTCGAGCGCCGCGGCACTACGTGGCAATTCGACAAATTGCGCGTCAGCCTGGGCGGAACCAATCTCGCCGTCGACGGCCACATAAACGACGCATTCGACCTGCGGTTCGCCGTCACGGCCAAGGACTTGAGCCTGCTGGCACCGGAGAGTCGGGGTCAGTTCGAGGGCAACGGCACAGTCCGGGGCACACTCAAAGAACCGACCATCGCTGCGAACATCCACGGTAACGGCATCCAGCACGAAGGTATTACCGTCGCCGAAGTCGATGCGGACATCGACTTCGATCCCAACCCGCAGTACGAATCCAAGATCGACGCGCGCATTCACAACCTCCTCTACAAGGAGCGCAAAGTCGACCACCTGGCCTTCAAGCTCAACGGCAAGCCAGGCAACTATGCCGTCAAGCTGGATGCCGCGGCCTTGGGAATGTCACTGAGCGCACGAGCCAACGGCCCATTCAATGATGGGGCCTGGCAGGGTCAACTCCAATCCATGGACATTGCCGGCACCGAATCCCTGCGGCTGAAGTTGGAACGCCCGGTCGGCCTGCTCGTGTCTGCGGACGCGGTCCGAGCGGAGTGGATGTGCATGGTCGGTCAGCTGGGGAGCATGTGCGCCGACGGTGAATGGACGCCCAGGCAATGGAATGCCACGTTTACTGCGAATCACATGCCGCTGGCCACATTTACGGCCGGCCTGACGCGCGCCGTGGAATACAGCGGCCAAATCAACTTCCTGGCGCGGCTTTCCGCCGTAGGTCAGGATCCTGTGCAAGGCTCCGTGCGGATCGATCTCGCGGATGCGCAACTCTCCCACAAGTTGTCGAGTGGGCGCATCAGTCATTCGAAAATCGGCTCGGGGCTCATCACCATCAATGCGAACCGGTCGGCGATCAGTGGCCAGCTGGGCTTGGAGTCGGGGGATGTCGGAACTATCGCAGGCACGCTCGTTGCGCAGCGAAATGCTGATAGCTGGCAAGCCATGCCTGTTCAAGGCGAGATTCACGCCCATACGGACCAGCTGGGCCTCATCACGCTGTACGTCCCCGATATCGACCGCGCCGCCGGCCATCTGGATGGCGACATGAAGGTCGCCGGTACGCTGGGCACGCCGCTCGTTGACGGCAACCTGAAGATCTCCGATGGCGAGATTGACTACTACCAGGTCAACGTCGGGTTGCGCCAGCTCGCGTTCGACGCCAAGTTGACCGACAACGGCGTCGATTTCAGCGGCTCGACGCGCCTCGGCTCCGGGATCGCAAATGCCAAGGGCCGACTCGAATGGCGAAACTCTCTTCCCTACGGCAGGGTCAGCGTCGAGGGCACGAACCTTCGCGTCACCGACGTGCCCGAGGCCCAGATCGACGCCTCGCCCAATCTCGAATTCAACATCAACGGCCGCAAAATCGAAGTCATAGGTGCCGTCAAGATACCGTATGCCAGGATTGTCCCCGCCGACCTCACCGGCGCGGTGCGTTCATCGTCAGACGAAGTGATCGTCGGCGAGGAGCAGACCGACCCACTCAAGCGCTTCGAGGTCGTCAGCACGATCACGCTGATCCTGGCCGACCACGTAAATATCGACACCACCGGCCTCACCGGCAGGCTGGCCGGCAACATTACCGTGCGCAGTGGCTACGACAAGGTCACGAGCGCAACCGGCGAGCTCAATATCGAACAGGGCAAATACACAGCTTACGCGCGCAAACTTGACATTCAACGCGGCCGCCTGATCTTCACCGGCGGCCCCATCGGCAACCCAGGCATCGACATCCGCGCAATCAAGGTGTACCCCGACGTAACTGCCGGCGTGAACGTGCGCGGTACATTGCTCCAACCACGCATCAGCTTCTTTTCCGACCCCTCACTCACGCAATCCCAGATAGTCTCGCTGATCCTCGCCGGCGGCTCCCTCGAGACCGCCCAGAACCGCCAGCCCGGCGCCGGCAACGAGCTCCTCGCCCAGGGCGGCGCCATCCTCGCGCAGCAGCTCGGCTCCCATGTTGGTATCGAAGACGTGAGTCTCGAGTCCGACCTCACCAACGAGACCTCGCTGGTGTTGGGCCGCTACCTCTCACCGCGCCTGTATGTCAGCTATGGGATCGCGCTCACGCAACAGCTCAACGTGCTCAAACTGCGCTACAGCCTCGGCGATCGCTGGACGATCAAGACAGAGGTCGGGCAAGCGCGCGGCGCGGATTTGGTTTACACGATTCAGAAATAGAGGTTAGTAACTCAACTCGCGTTAAGGCTTCTCCTTCAGATCGGCAGTGAATCCGATGGGGCGGCCCTTGGGCGACGGTGGTGGGGCTGGCGGGGGCGCCATGAGCTCGCGGATGGCGGAGAGGATCACGGTGATGGCCTCATCGTGGGCGACGAGCTTCTCCACTCGTGCTTCGAGCTGATCGAAACGGCGGGCCAACTCTTTGTTCGAGGCCAATAGCTCCCGCAGCTTCACGAACGCGCGCATGATCTCGATGTTGACCGCGATGGCGCGTTCGCTGTTGAGCACGGAAGACAGCATGGCCACGCCCTGCTCGGTGAACACGTAGGGAGTATAGCGCCGGCCGCCGCGCTGGGGCTTTGAGGTCACAAATTGTGACCTCAAAGCGGCCCACTCTGCGGCGGTGAGCTGGAACATGAAATCTTCGGGGAAACGGCCAATATTGCGCTTGACCGCCTGAAGCAGCACTTTGGTGGCCACGCTGTAGAGGACAGCAAGATCTTCATCGAGGAGGACCTTGTGACCGCGGAACACCAGGATCGATTGCGTGATCTGCTCGCCCGACACGAGGGCTGAGCGCTTCGCTCTCGCCATGTCCGATCCCTTTAGCGCCCCCCGGTGGGCGAGGCCGTACGCGGCCTGTTCTCGATCTTTTCCAACAGTCGAGATTGCTCCTCGCGCCACTCACTCTCAGCGGCATTGAATTCCATGACGAAGCACAATGGCGGCTCACCGGCCTGCGAGTGTGCATTCACCGCATCAAAGGCAACGACCCCGCGACCGGGTAAGGGAATCGAAGCCGAAACCGAAGCGCTCGTGGCGTGATTTTGGAAAATGGTGGGCATATCGTGCAGTGCCTGAATCTGTGGCCCCGGGCGTGTCGTCACGTCGGATAAACTGGCTGCGCACGATACTCCCCGACGGGAAGCTCAGCAACGGAATTGTTATGTTGAAAAATGCTACAGACTCAGACTTCAGGACGCTCTACGTACCGTCCGAATTCGATGCTTACTGCCCCGTCATCGTACCCGCGCGCCACGACGTGTTCATCAGCGTCGGCGATCAACGCCCCCGGATCCCGAGCCCATCCCTCAACGCATTCGCTGTTCGCCCGCTGCCGCGGTCAGCGCGATCATGGCAGGTGCGGCCCCGCCATCACCCTGCGCTTAGACGGCGCTTCGACTTGTGCCCAACCGGTCCCCTCACACCAACACCACCAACAAATCCTTCGCATCCACCTGTTGCCCCGGCCGCGCCAGCACCTCCGCGACCTCCCCATCCGTCTCCGCCCGAACCGCAGTTTCCATCTTCATCGCCTCGAGCGTGGCGAGCACGTCACCCCGGGCAACCTTGCGTCCCACTGTCACCGCTATGGTGGCAATGGTCCCCGGCATCGGCGCACCCACATGCTTGACGTTCCCCGGCTCAATCTTCCGCTGCGGCGCCTTCTTGGCAACCTGACTGCGATCGTGGACACGTACAGACCGTGGCAACCCGTTCAACTCAAAAAACACCGTCCGCGTCCCATCCTCATGCGCTTCGCTGGTCGCGACATAACGGACGATCAAGGTCTTGCCGCGTTCAATGTCGACACTGATCTCCTGCCCGGGCTCCATGCCGTAGAAGAACACCGGCGTCGGCAGAATACTGACATCCCCGTACTGCAGCCGGTCGCTCGCGTAGTCCATCCATACCCGCGGGTACATCAGATATGACGCCAGATCGTCGTCCGTAACGGGGCGGGGCAGCTTCTGTTGGATCTTCGCCCGCTCTGCCTCCAGATCGGCCGGCTGCAGATGAGCCCCCGGCCGATCCGTCAGGGGCTTCTTCCCCTTCAGTATTTTCTTCTGCAGCGCTTCCGGGAAGCCACCATAGGGCTGCCCGATATCGCCCCGGAACAGTTGTACGACCGACTCCGGAAAAGCGACATCGGAGGCAGGATCCAGCACCTGCTCCTTGCTCAATCCGCTCGTCATCATCAACAACGCCATGTCCCCGACCACCTTCGAGGTCGGCGTGACCTTGATGATGTCTCCGAACATCATATTGACGTCAGTGTAGGTCTGGGCCACTTCCGGCCAGCGCGCGTCATCGATCCCCAGGGAGCGGGCCTGCTCGCGCAAGTTCGTATACTGCCCGCCGGGCATGCCATGTACATACACTTCCGAAGCGCCCGAACGGATGTCGCTTTCAAACGCGCCATACAGCTTGCGCGTCTGCTCCCAGTAGGAAGACAGCAATCGAATCTTCGCCGGATCGATTCCCGTATCACGCGGTCCAAAGCGCAAAGCTTCGACAATCGAGCCCATGTTGGGTTGCGAAGTGAGGCCGCTCATCGAGTCAATCGCGCAGTCCACCGCATGAGCGCCTGCATCGACCGCGGCCAGCACGCTGGCCGCCGCGATACCGCTCGTGTCATGCGTATGGAAATGGATCGGCAGGCCGATCTCTTCCTTCAAGGCTGTCACGAGCAGCCGCGCTGCCGCGGGGCGGCACTGGCCACCCATGTCCTTGATGCCGAGAACGTGCGTACCGGCCGCCCGCAGCTCACGCGCCAGCCTCAAGTAGTAATCCAATGTGTATTTCTTCTCGCCCGGGTCGCTGAGATTGCCGGTGTAGCAGATGGCCGCTTCGCACAGCTTGCCCGACTCCAGCACCGCATCGATCGACACGCGCATGTTTTCGACCCAGTTGAGCGAGTCGAAAATCCGAAACACGTCGATGCCACGCTCTGCGGCCCGCTTGACAAAGAACCGCACCACGTTATCCGGATAGTTCGTATAACCAACCGCGTTCGCCGATCGCAACAGCATCTGCAACAGCAGATTCGGCATCCGCTCCCGGAATACCGCCAGCCGCTGCCACGGATCCTCGCTCAGGAACCGCATCGCGACGTCAAATGTCGCACCACCCCAGCACTCCATCGAAAACAGCTGTGGCAGCAATTGAGCGTAATGAGGCGCAACAGCTGCCATGTCGAGTGTCCGCACCCGGGTGGCGAGCAGCGACTGATGCGCATCGCGCATCGTGGTATCAGTCAACAGTACCCGCCGCTCTCCCAGCATCCACTTGGCAAAGCGCTCCGGCCCGAGCTCGTCGAGCTTCTGCTTCGTCCCGGCAACCGGCGCAGAATCCAGCGCAACCGCCGGCAGCCGCGGCAGGTTGAATTGCGCCGGCCGGGCGCGGTTCTTCGTCTCCGCGTTGCCGTTGACGACGGTTTCACCGATGTACTTGAGTATCCGGGTTGCGCGATCGCGTTTGCGCGGCCAGCGGAACAGTTCAGGCGTGGTATCGATGAACTTCGTCGTGTAGTTACCCTGTGCAAACTGCGGGTGAGTGATGAGTTGGTCCAGAAAGCGCAGGTTGGTCACGACACCCCGAATGCGGAACTCCCATAGCGCCCGGTGCATGCGCGCTATGGTCTCCTCGGCAGTTGGCGACCACGCCGTCACCTTCACGAGCAGCGAATCATAAGAGCGGGTTATGATCGCTCCGGTGTAGGCAGTGCCGGCATCCAGCCGCACCCCGAACCCCGCGGGGCTGCGGTACGCCGTAACGCGCCCGTAGTCCGGAATGAAATTGTTCTCAGGATCTTCGGAGGTTATGCGGCACTGCATCGCATGAGCAGTGATGCGAATCTGATCCTGCGGCGGCACTCCGCTCTCCGGCGTACCGATCCGCGCACCGCTCGCGATTCGAATCTGCGCCTTTACCAGGTCTATGCCGGTCGCACACTCTGTCACGGTGTGCTCCACCTGGATGCGTGGATTCACCTCGATGAAATAGAAGTTGCCAGTGTCCGCATTCTGCAGAAACTCGACCGTTCCGGCATTGAGATACTGGGTGGCGCGTCCAATCGCCAGGGCGGCCTCGCAAAGCTTCGCGCGCTGCGCGTCCGTCAGAAAAACCGCCGGTGCGCGCTCGACAACTTTCTGGTTGCGTCGCTGTACGGAACAGTCGCGTTCGAAAAGGTGAACAAGCCCGCCGTGACTGTCGCCGAGAATCTGAACCTCGACATGCCGTGCGTGCCGCACGAGCTTTTCCAGGTAGACTTCGTCGTTGCCGAAAGCGGCTTTGGCCTCGCGACGTGCAACCGGCACCATCTCAGCAAGTTGCGCATCATCCTCCACCACGCGCATTCCCCGACCGCCACCGCCCCAGCTCGCCTTCAGCATCACCGGATAGCCGATGCTCATAGCAAGCCGCTTGCACTCATTGATGTCGGTGGGCAGAGGAGGGGTGGCCGGCATCACTGGCACGCCGGCGGAGCTGGCAAGGTTGCGAGCTGCAACCTTGTTGCCGAGCGAGCGCATCGTGTCCGGCATCGGGCCGATAAAGACAATTCCAGCAGCTGCGCAGGCTTCTGCAAACTCCGGGTTCTCGGATAGAAAGCCATAGCCCGGGTGAATCGCATCAACATTGGCCTCGCGCGCGGTACGCAGGATGTCGTGGATGTCGAGGTACGCCTCGATGGGTCCTTTGTTGCGCCCGACGAGATAGGCCTCGTCGGACTTGGTTCGATGCAGCGAGAATCGGTCCTCCTGCGAATAGATGGCCACTGTCCTGATCCCGAGCTCGCTCGCCGCGCGCATGACGCGAATGGCGATCTCGCCACGATTGGCAACCAGGAGACTACGGATCCGCTGCGGCATGGAGGTTTTCACTTTAAAATAAGTGTCATGAGAAAATGTACGAAGACCGCCCAAACTATAGCGAACCCGTCGAACGGGCGTGTCGCTAAAAATGCGCGCCCCGCTGCTGTCGGTGATCGTTGAAATGCCGGGAATGCACGCTGACGGAGCACGTCCGCTCGCAATTGCCATTCATGGGGGCGCCGGTGTGATTGATCGCACTCAGATGGCACCTGAACGCGAAGCGTCATATCTCGCGGGACTGTCCGCAGCGCTGGATGCAGGATATTCGATCCTCGAGCGTGGCGGCTCGAGCCTCGACGCTGTGGCCGATGCCGTTCGCCTCTTGGAAGACGATCCGCAGTTCAACGCAGGCCGTGGCGCTGTGCTGACCCATGACGGCGAAGCGGAACTTGATGCCTCGATCATGGATGGCGCTGGCCCGCGTGCCGGCGCCGTCGCGGGCATCCGTCACGTGAAAAATCCCATCGGCCTCGCGCGGCTCATCATGGACAAATCGCCGCATGTCATGCTGATCGGCCAGGGCGCAGAGAAGTTCGCGCGCGAGCAAGGTCTGGAGTTCGTACCCAACACTTACTTCCGCACACCCTATCGCGAAGAGGAATTGCAGCGCGCGATACACAGGGAGCGGCACAGCGACAAAGGCGCGCCGGCCCCTGGCACGATCACCGGCACAGTTGGTGCCGTGGCCCTCGACCGTGCTGGAAACCTGGCAGCAGCTACCTCTACCGGCGGAATGACCAACAAGCGTTACGGCCGTGTTGGAGACTCACCCATTATCGGCGCTGGCACATACGCCAACAACGAGTCCTGTGCGGTCTCCGCCACCGGCTCGGGCGAGTTCTTCATCCGCTCCGTTGTCGCATACGATATCCACGCGCTCGTCCAATACAAGCAACTCTCCGTCCAGGACGCCGCCAAGGAAGTCGTGCAGGTAAAACTGAAACGCGCCGGCGGGGACGGGGGCATCATCGCGATCGACCGTGCCGGTGACATCGTGCTGGAATTCAACTGCGAAGGTATGTTCCGCGGCGCCCGCGATTCACGCGGCCGGCGCGACGTCGCGATCTACTAACATCGAGCGCCCCGCGCCCCCGCGCCTATTGAGCCGGCGCCGCCCCCACACCGTGCCCCTCATTCACCGCCCTGAACGCACTCGGCGGCCTGGGCTCCCACCGCGCCCACACCCGCCGCAACTGCTGAGCCGACCGAAACCCCGCGCGTACCGCAACCCGCTCCAAATCGAGCCTGCTCTGCGTAACCAGCTCCTTTGCGAAAGCAAAGCGGATCAACTGCACATAGTCGAGCGGCGAGCAATGCGCGTGCTCGGCAAACAGCCGCGCGAGATTGCGCGGACTCGTACACGCAACCGCCGAAAGCTCGTTGGAAGTCCACGACGCCGCCGGCCTGCGCGCCACCGCGTCCTGCACACGATGCACCGCCGGATGCAGATGGTTGCGATGTTGTACCCAAGGCGACAGCGCCGGATCCGTCCCAGCCCGGCGCAGATACACCACGAGATCCCGCGCGACGTCCGCAGCAACACGGGGCCCGAGTTGGGTCCCGATCACGTGCAGCGCCAAATCCAATCCGGCGGTCACCCCAGCGCTACTGAGCACAGCCCCATCCTCGACAAAGATCCGGTTATCGAGAACCCGTGCATCCGGAGCTACTGTCCGCAACTCGTCGATATGCGCGTGGTGGCTGGTGCACTCGCGGCCCGAGAGCAAACCCGCCTTACCCGCAATCACACTGCCCGCGCACACGCAGAGCAACAGCCCCGGGGAAGTGATGCCCGATTCCAGCCACGCGAGTACGCGTTGAGTTGACGGTTCGTTGAAATCCACCGATTCACCGCTGACACCGGTAAGAACGACAATGGAGTCCTCGGTCAGCTTCGCCGGCAGCGGCTCGAGGGAGCTGAGCTGCAAGCCAATCGCCGCCTGCATGGAGCGTGCAGGGGCGACGAAGTGCAGCCGATAGCTGTCGGGCACCTTCCGACCCGCTATTCGAAACGCCTCCGCGGGCCCCGCTAGGTCGAGCAGCACCAACTGCGGCAACACTACGAAATACACGTCCTTCACGTTCGTACCGCCGTTGATTCGTTACGTCACGCAAGCGCCTCGGCGACCGACACAATTCGCGCAAATCGCCCATCGAGCACCAGTTCCGTCCGCTCGCGAATCTCGGCGGTCGAAAACGTTCGCCCGGCGCGCGAGCGCATTGGGAACGTCAATGTTGCATCCGTTGCGAATCGCACCTTGAATCCAACATCTGACGCATGGCGCGCAGTGGTCTCGCAGCACTGCTCCGTGCGGATGCCTGTCACCAGGATTTCCTGCACGCCGTGGTCACGCAACCACGTCTCGAGTGTAAGGCCTGCCGAAGTCTTGCCGTAAAGAGCCGAATGCACCTGCTTGTAAAACACGGCGTCCGCATTCAGCTGCAGTTCCGGCATCGTCCGTACCAGCCCGGAGGCGGGATGGAATGGATTGCCTACATCCTCACCGGGCTCCTGGTGAAACACCTGGAGCACTGGGATGCCGCGCTCGCGGCAGCCATCGATCAGCGCTTGAGTATTCGCAAGGAACGCGGGTAGCTCTTCGGGCTGCCAGTAAGGACGGCTCCGGAACGATTCCTGCACGTCGATGACCATCAATGCGGTTTTCTGCGTGGCGGTTTTCATGGTGGTTTCCGGTTCTAATTGGACACATGATGCCGTTTGCTCCACGCTACCGCTACAGGCCCACCGGACAGCCACCATTCAAAAACGGCCAGCACCGGACTGCATCGCGGCGGGCGTACGTTGCGGCTGCAACCGGACGCTTGCGACTGCCATCCCAACCCGGGCAGACCGCGGTTCCCACGGGTGGGACGTTGGCTTACACTGCCCGCAGCACGCGAACCGCTTTTTTGAACAAAAACAGTTTGATCCGGAGGGTCTAGCAGTGTTGCACGATAAGGCGAAGAACGCCGTGCCCGTGGCGTTCACAGTGATGTTCCTGTGCGCAGCAGCAGCCGCCCGGGCTGACGCGCCGCAGCCGGAAATTCCGACCTGTGACAAGAAGATCGGCACCCTCGCGGTGACCGAGCCTGAAAATCACTGGTGGCTCCAGTACAACCTGGAGTCCCCCGAAGCACTGATCAAAGTCTATGTGTCCAAGTCCAAGTGCTTCTCGCTCGTCGACCGCGGCAAAGGCCTCGCAGCCGCACAGGGCGAGCGGGCACTCGCCAGCGGGGGCGAAATGCGCGCCGCTCAAAACATCGGCAAAGGCCAGATGAAAGCGGCCGACTACATCCTCGTCCCCGACGTTGCCGTGAAAAACAACGATTCGGGCGGAAAGAGGATTGGTGGCATGCTGGGCGGATTCCTCCCAGGAATCGCAGGCGTAGTGGCCGGCGGTGTCAGCATGAAGAGCAAGACCGCCGACGTCGTACTCACATTGACTGACGTCCGTTCGACAGAGCAGGTTGCGCTCGAGCAGGGTCACTACAAGAAGACCGACTTAGGCTGGGCCGGCGGCGGCGGTGGATTCTTCGGGGCGTTTGCGGCCGCGGGAGCCAGCAGCTACGCGAACACGGAGATCGGGCAGGTGGTGGCTATCGCCTACCTCGACGCTTTCAGCAAGCTGGTCGCCGACGCCAAGAGCATGAGCCACGACGCCAAGACCGACAACGTCCAGCAGTCAGTCACGATGGCCAAGCCCGGCCATTTGTATGCGCAGCCCAACAACAAGTCCAACGTCGTCCGCGACCTGGACCCCGGCACGACGCTGTATCCCAGCGGTGAGAAGGACAAGATCTGGTGGAAAGTGAGCGACGAGCTCGGCAACGAAGGCTGGGTCCCGTCGCCGCTGTTCGAGCTGGCGAAGTAACTTTCCGTGCTCACCCTGGGCGGCACGAGCCGTCCAGGGCGCCCGGGCCGCCGCCGGCGAAAGCCCGCCGTCTTCGGCGCGCGCCCAGATGCCCCGCGCCGCTGCCCTCTCAATGCCCCACATTGAAAAACGGTATCGGGGCCCCCGCATACACATTCTGCGGCAGCTGCCCATTCCAGCGTTCCGCCTTCACCCGCTCGACCTCGATCCGCCGCAACTCCAGCACATCCTTGTTCTGCGCCAGCGCTGCGTTCTGGATCTTCAGCGCCTCGGCCTGCGCGGTCGCTACCTTCAGGCTGGCATAAGCATCGCCATCCGCGCGTGCCCGCACGGCGCTTGCCTCGGCTTCCGCGACCGCCACCTTCTGCTTCTGCTCCGACTCGACCGTCTTCAGCCGATTCTCCGCTGCCAGCCGCAGCTGCTCCTGCGTCACCTTGTCGTTGATGGCATGCATATACGACTCGGAAAACTCGAAGTTGCGCATGTCAATGTTGATCACCTGCGCGCCATACAATGCAAGTTTGGTCTGCAGCGCGGCGTTGATATCCGCGGAAACCACCGCACGCTGGGCAATGAGATCGGGAGCGCTATAGCGCGCCGTAACTGCCTTGAACACTTCCTGGGTTGCCGTCTGAACGTACGACGACAGATCACCATTGTGGCTGTACTTCTCGTACACCTCGACCACCTTGTCCGTCATGATGCTGTAACGGACCGTCAGACTGACGCTGACCGGTTGCGTATCGGAAGTCGAGCCGCCGGCATTGTCGATGTTGGCCTGCTCGGCGCGGATACTGAAGATGGCGAGTTGCTGCCAGGGTAGCAGCACCGCGAGCCCCTCGTTCTCGATCCCGACGATCCGGCCAAACTGGGTAACGACACCCCGGCTTCCGGTCGGAACGGAGTAGAAGGGCCACAACATTTTCATCGCCAGCAGCACCACCACCGCAATGACGATGTAGGTGATGCGCTTGAACGAAATGGACGTAGTCGCAGCGTTCATCGGAACCTCTCCAGTGGTAGACGGGCTCCCCGCTTAAGCTGTAGCGGAGCAGTGAGCAATCATCGCACCCCGCGCCGTCTCACGGCGAATCCAGCAGCGCCACCGAGTACCGCTAGAATCGCCGGGTCCAAACTCCCCCCACCCCCGCCACTTCCGCTCGCGCCGGCATCGCCACTTGTGGCCCCGCTGGTGCTCGGAGTCGCCGCTGAGATCTGAATGGAAACCTGGGCGGAGTTGTTGCCCACCAGGTAGTCGTTGGGCGATGCGACCGAGACCGTCACGGTGCTGCCGCCCGTGGCGGTACCCACGACAGTCAAATCAATCTGCCGCGTTTCCTGTGGCATCAGCTTGCCGAGCGAGCAGCTGACCGATCCGCCGGCTACGGCGCCCCCGTCGGTCGTGCATGTGCCACCCGCCGCGGTTGCGGACTGCACGGTCAGATTCGCCGGTAGCGAGGCGATCGCCGACACATCGTTGGAGGCATCATCGCCGATAGCGTGGGCAACGAAGGACAGGGTGAAAGCTGAATTGGCGACCGCGCCAATCGATGTGGCCGGCAACTCGACTGCCACATCGGGGGCCTGGTATGGAGTGAGACACTGTGCCGTCCTGATCCGCGCGTTGATCTGTTCCAGGCTGCAGCTCGAGAACTGATCACTGAAATTGACCCGTGGCGCCATCAGAAAAGTCTGCGCAGTTGCCGCGCAAGCTCCCGCCTCACCGTCGTGCGGCGCATTGAAATTGTGGCCCAGCTCGTGAGCGGCGATGAGCGCTGACATCAACGTTGAATGCGTTCCCTCCGATAAACTGTCCGCATACCGACCGTCGCAGACCGAGCCCATGTACGATATGCCAACGGTGTCCCCGTCCAGGTCGCGCCCGGTCATGAGATGAGTGACACCGGTCTGCATCTGCGCCGAATTCGAGCTGCGGTACTGCCGTACCTGGGCCAACAAGTCGGCAGGCACTGTCTTGGTGAACGGCTCGGTCGCGGTTCTCAACACTGTCAGGGGCGCGAGCGAAATCTTCACTCCAACCTGGCTCGACCAGATGCCATCAACGATGTCCATGCGCGAGATGATCGTGCCTTCCGGATCGTCGCTGAAGTGTTGGTAAAACTCGTAATCGGCAACCACGCCGACGGTCAATTCCAGGTCAGGGCCCGCAGGCAGGGTCGCCGCGTCCCTGGCGATCGAGTTGAATAACATTTTTGCCGTCACGCGGCCCTGGGTCGTCGCATCGCCCGAAGACGCAACGCCGTCACCGCCAACGTACGGCGTGCCATCGGCATTCAGGATTTGGCAAAACGCCGGCCCAACAGGTAACAGGGCGTCTTTCAACCGATACATCACGGCCGCAGAACCCGATGCCCCAACCAGGGGTTGAACAACCGCGCCTGCGACCTCTGCCGCCGGTTCGATCGCATACAGCTCCTGGCCGTCGGAAATCATTCCATGCCAGCCGGTGCGTGTGTGCGTCATCCTCACCCAGGATCCCGGTTGCCCCTCGAGCTGCCCGCTCAACGGCTCGATGTCGGAGCGGCCCGCAGGTATTGCGCGACGAACGGCTTCATTGGGTTGCAGGGCGAAATTGAACCGGCGACCGTAGGCATCGAAGGTCATGCTGCGGGTGTGCCCGGCAACCTGATGTATCTGCGGCCGTATCGCCTCGTGATAAAGAATTCTAAAGGTTGGCCCCGCCGTTGCGTCCGAGAACGCGTAACAGCCCAACGCCGCGCCCAGCGCATGCCACGCAAATCTTCCCAGGGAGCCCCCAACTAGGAGCGGCCTCGTTATGGCAAACAGCCGCTTTCTGCCCGCAGCATGTCACACGGCGCCGACGCGCAATGTGCGCCGGATCACGCGCAGTGAAGTCAGACCGAGTCTCTGAGGGGAATGCCTGGATCGGCCAGCTTGTCGAGATTCGGCCGGGCCCGCGCTGCGATCAACTTGCGGGCCGCCATCTGATCCTTCGGGCTGTTGACGCTGTCGATGGCGACCAACTCGCCCGCGCGCAGGTAGCAGGCGCTGAAGCTGCGCGATGCCGCCGAACCCCGGACTACAACAGTGTCATGTCCCTGACACAATCCAACGATGATCATCTTCAAATCGTACTGATCCGACCAGAACCACGGCACCTTGTCGTGAACAGTCGGCGTACCGAGAAGATTGTGAGCAGCGCTCGCCGCCTGCTCGAACGCATTGTCGACCGACTCCAGCCGCAGCCGCCGCCCGTAATGACGGTTGGGATGATTAGTGCAGTCGCCAGCGGCATAGATGGCCGGATCCGACGTCCGGCAGTACTCATCCACTACGATGCCGTTCGCGCACTCGATGCCGGCGCCCACCGCGAGTTCATCGGCAGCCGTTACGCCAACTCCAACAACCACAACGTCGGCCGGGTGTTCAGCGCTATCGTCGGTGACCACAGCCTTCACGCGGCCCGTCTTGGAATCACCAGCGAGCGCTTGAACCTTCGAATCCGTAATGATCCGGACACCGTGGCGCGCGTGTTCCGTCTCGTAGAAATCCGAGACCTCCTTGCACGTAACCCGGTTCATCACGCGATCGGCCATCTCGAGCACGGTGACGTCCAGTCCCAACTCGCGAGCCGTCGCCGCGACCTCCAGGCCAATGTACCCGCCGCCGATAATCACCAGGCGTTGGCCTGCTCCGAAGTCGGCGCGAATCCGCTCGACATCGCCAATGGTCCTCAATGTATGAACGCCAACGAGCTCAGCGCCCGGAACAGTGAGTGGCCTTGGACGGCTGCCGGTCGCCAGAAGAAGTGCGTCGTACGGAAGCACCGAACCATCGTCCAGCCGCAGGCGGCGCGTAGCGCGCGAGATTTCCTGTACCCGGCGGCCAAGGTGCGTTTCGACCGAGTGCTCCGTATAAAAGTGAGAAGGCCGCAGGAGCAAGCGGTCGCGGTCCAAGGCACCTGCCAGGTATTTCTTCGACAAGGGCGGCCGCTGGTAGGGCAACCACGGCTCGTCGCCTACCACAACCAGCTTCCCCGCGAAGCCTTTGCGGCGTAGTGTATGAACAGCTTGGTCGGCCGCCTGACCAGCTCCCACGATCACGATCTGTCCGAACATCGTTGGGAGCATAGCCGAAGTTTCCAGGGTCGTGCTGCACCAGTCGTGGGCGTCAGGCGCGCAGGATCGCGCCACAACGGTGCAGGTCGGGATTGGAGGGCTGGGCCAGCGGCGCGAATTACGTGATTTCGTTGCACAGCGACGCGTGGCATGAAAGCTGCAAAAAAGTCTAGAGTCGAGAATCTGCGTATAACTAAAGCATCGAAAACTCCGACGGAGAGCGCGACATGAAATTGGTCACAGCGATCATCAAACCGTTCAAGCTCGACGACGTGCGTGCCGCGCTGTCTGATATAGGCGTGTCTGGCATGACGGTCACCGAAGTGAAGGGATTCGGACGGCAGCGTGGCCACACGGAGTTGTACCGAGGTGCAGAATACGTAGTGGACTTCGTTCCCAAGACACGGATCGAAGTGGCCGTACGTAGCGACCTGGTGGACCAGGTCGTCGAAGCCATTCTCAAGTCCGCCAAAACGGGGAAGGTCGGCGATGGAAAGATCTTCATCACCGAGATCGAGCGTGTAATCCGCATTCGAACGGGCGAAACCGACGACGCGGCCCTTTAGCGTCGTGTGCTGACCCCGGCAGCCGCCGGGGTCAGCTAAACTCCGCGAATGCCCAAAGCCATTCGCTTCTACGAAACCGGTGGTCTGGAAGTCCTTCGCTTCGAAGACGTCGAAGTCGGCAAACCTGCGCCTGATGAGGCCCAAGTGCGGCATACCGCCATTGGGGTTAACTTCATCGACGTCTACGACCGCACTGGCCTCTATCCCACTTCGCTTCCCAGTGGTTTGGGTCGCGAGGCGGCCGGTGTCGTTACTGCAGTTGGTCGCAAAGCCAAGGGTCTCCGCGTCGGCAATCGCGTGGCGTACTGTCTCCCGAAGCCAGGTGCCGCTTCAGAGCTGAGTAACGTCCCGGCCGATCGCCTGGTCAAAGTCCCCAAGGGAATTTCCGACCAACAGGCCGCGGCAATAATGATGAAGGGCCTGACCGCGCATTACCTGATAAGGCGGACGTACCGCGTCGCCAAGGGCGATTACATCCTGGTGCACGCCGCAGCAGGTGGTGTGGGCTTGGTCCTGTGCCAATGGGCCAAGTCACTGGGTGCGAAAGTCATCGGCGTCGTCGGCAGCCAACCCAAGGCCGACCTCGCTCGTAAGAACGGCTGCCGCCACGTGTTGCTATCGGGGCAGGACGACATCGTCGCCCGCGTCAAAGAGATCACCCGTGGAGAAGGCGTCGCCGTCGTCTACGACTCCGTCGGCAAAGACGTCTTCATGCTCTCGCTTGATTGCATAAGGCGCCTAGGCATGATGGTCACGTTCGGAAACGCGTCCGGCCCCGTGCCGCCCATAGCTCCGTTGGAACTCAGCAAGCGCGGGTCGCTATTCCTGACGCGCCCGACGGTGTTCCACTACGTCGCGAAGCGCACGGACCTCGAATCTGCCGCCAGGGAGCTATTTGCCGCTGTGAAGAGCAAGAAAGTCAAAGTGCACATCGGCCAGACTTATCCGCTGGCCGAAGCCGCCAAGGCATACGAGGACCTGGAAGCCCGACGCACCACCGGCTCAACCGTCCTCATCCCCTGAGCCTCAGGCGTCTTCATACCCCGCCCCCGCCCGCTTATCCTGAGCCGATCTCCCCGTCAGGCTGGCAATAACAATCGCCAGCTCCTGCGGCTCAACCGGCTTCGCCACGTGATTCTGATAGCCGGCCTGCAGCGCCCTGAGCCGGTCCAACGGCGACGCATATCCCGTGACTGCAATCGCAGGCGTCTGCCCGCCAAAGTCCGGATCGAGCGCCCGCACCTGCTCGATCAACGCGTAACCATCCATCCCAGGCATCCCAAGGTCGGCGACCAGCACGTGTGGGCGCTGCTCGAAAAGCTTCGTTAGCGCCGCCTGTCCACTCTCCGCCAGACAGACTTCCGCCCCATAGCCCTGCAGGACATTCGCGATCAACTCACGCGCGCCCGGCTCATCATCGACCACCAAGAGCCGAATGCCCGCCAACATCGATGAAGTCGTAGGGCTGGCTACGACGTCATCGGCCGCTCCGCCCTTGGCAGCCCCCAAGCGCGTGGGGAGCCGCACGACAAATCGCGACCCTTGGCCCTCTCCGGCGCTGAAGGCTTCGACAGACCCCGCGTGCAGCTCGACTAGATGCCTGACAATCGCCAAACCCAGGCCCAAACCCCCGTGCCGACGACTGATCGAGCCATCCTCCTGGCGGAAACGGTCGAAAACGAGTGGCAGGAATTCAGGTTTGATGCCCTGCCCACTGTCGCTCACGCTGATCTCGGCTTCCCCGTTGCGATGCGCGAGGCAGACGTCCACTTTGCCGCCGGAAGGCGTGAACTTGATCGCATTTGACAGCAAGTTGCACACAATTTGCTGCAAACGAGCAAAGTCACCCCGCACCGTGGCCACTCCGGTGTCCAGCAGCGGAACCACCGTGATCCCCTTTGCCTGCGCCGCCGGCGCCATCGTCTCCAAGGCCGCCTCGACGACCCGCCGGGGATCGACCGGCATGATCTCGAGCGCAACTTTGCCGGTAACGATACGCGAAACGTCGAGAAGATCCTCGATCAGGCGCTTTTGCGCCCGCGCATTGCGCTCAATGGTCTCCAGCGCGCGCTCCTGCGTGGGCTCGTCCAGCCGCCGCGTCCGCAGCAGCGTCACCCAGCCAAAAATCGCGTTCAGCGGGGTCCGCAGCTCGTGCGACATCGTCGCCAGGAACTCGTCCTTGAGCCGGCTCAGCTGCTCGAGTTCCGCAGTGCGCTCCTTGACCCGCGTCTCCAGCTCTTGGTTGGAGCGGGCGAGGGCCGAGTGAGCGTTATACAGATCGACGAACACCTGCACCTTGGTTCGGAGCACCGGCGCAACAATGGGCGACAAAATGTAGTCCACTGCCCCAAGGGCGTAACCCCGCGCCGTCTGTATCTCATCGGCGTAAGCAGTGATGAAAATAATGGGGGTGTGCCGACCGTTACGGTGCCCACGAATCAACGTGGCCGTCTCCAGCCCGTCAATGTCCGGCATGTTGACGTCTAGCAGGATGACGGCGAACGAGCCTTCCAGAACTCGCTTCAGAGCCTCCGTGCCGGATCGCGCCTGAACAATTTCAGCATCGATGTCCTCGAGGAGACTGCTGTAAACCAGCAGCTTCTCCGCAAGGTCGTCAACGATCAGGATTCGAGCACGGGTCACTCGCACTACCGTACGACCCTCAGGGGGCGAGCATTTCGGCCTATGCCCAAGGCACCGCTACGTACAACCTCCAGCAATTCGGCTTGCTGCGCCAGATCGGTCACGAATGTATTGATCTCCACTTCACTCGCCGCGAGCTCAACGATGAATCCATCGATTGCGGGGTCCAGAACGCGTCCACCCGTCCGCACGACGTATCCGCGTACGCCGTCCGTGCGCTCGGGCCGGACCCTAAGCTTCAGCAAGATGAGTTCGCGCTCGAGATGTTCACCACCCGTCATGTCCTCCGTGCTCACGACGTCCACAAGCTTGTTCAACTGATTGGCGATCTGCTGTATCACTGCTTCCGAACCAGTGGTAACAAGCGTAAGGCGCGATACCGTCGGATCGTCCGTCGGGGCTACAGAGAGGGACTCGATATTGTAGCCGCGGGTGGAAAACAGACCCGCAACGCGAGCAAGGGCACCAGCTTCGTTTTGCAGGAGTATGGCGATGATGTGACGCATGGCTATAAAGACCGCAGTGGATCGCAAGCCAGAATAAAGGATTCCGTGGCCGGTCAGCACGTACTGTACGAGGCCACGCACCTTTCGCTCGCAGGTTTTGCGCCGCGTACGCAAGCTGCTAGTCTCGTACGTTCCCCCGCCACCGCCTGCAAATGAGCGCGCCCCCATGAGCGACACGGTCATCCAGCCACGCCCCTTCGGGCACCCACTTGCCGGCCAGACGATGTCTGGCGCCCGGATGATCATGCAGGTCCTTGCGGATGAAGGCGTTACTGCCATCTTCGGCTATAGCGGCGGAGCCATCCTTCCCACTTATGACGCAGTATTCCTCTACAACGAGCAGCACGCCCGTGACGGGGAGCCGCAGATTCCCTTGATCGTCCCCGCCAATGAGCAGGGCGCGGGATTCATGGCTGCCGGCTACGCGCGGGCTACTGGGCGCGTGGGGGTCTGCATCGTTACATCTGGGCCGGGCGCGACGAACACTGTTACGCCGGTGCGCGATTCCATGGCCGATTCGGTGCCAATGGTCGTCATCTGTGGACAAGTGGCGCGGGCCTCGATCGGTACGGACGCTTTCCAGGAGGCACCCGTTCCCTCGATCATGGGCTCGGTCGCAAAGCACATATTCCTGGTCACCGATCCCTCGCGGCTCGAAGCAACCATGCGGACGGCGTTCGAGATTGCCCGCACCGGCCGCCCCGGGCCCGTCGTCGTGGATATTCCGAAGGACGTCCAGAACTGGGAGGGCGTCTTCCACGGTGGCGGAATGCTTCCCATCCCAGGCTATCGCCGGCGGATGAACGAGCTTTCGCACCGCACCCTCGATGACCTCGAAGCCTCCAAGTTCTTCGACATGTTGAGTGACTCCAAGCGGCCTTTGATCTACGCCGGTGGCGGAGTCATCAACGGCAATGCCGCCGTTGCATTGTCCGAATTCGCGGAAGTGTTCAACATTCCCGTTGTAACCACCCTCATGGGCATTGGCGCCGTCGACACGACTCACCGGCTGGCGATGCGCATGCTGGGCATGCACGGCACCGCCTTTGCCAACTACGCCGTCGAGGACGCTGACTTCCTCATAGCGGTCGGGGCGCGATTCGATGACCGGGTCGCCGGAGTGCCTGCGAAGTTTGCGCGCAATGCCAAACGCATTGCCCACCTCGACATCGACCGGGCGGAGGTCAACAAGGTCAAGCGAGTGCACTGGAGTTACGTCGGCCTGCTCGCGGATGCCCTGCAGGTGTTGACCTCTTACGGACGTCGGAAGAAGTTTCAGCCTGACTATACGGAATGGCATACGGAGCTGGCCGAGCTGAAACGCGTCTACGCAATGAATTACGACCGTGCCAGTCCGCTGATCCAGCCGTATTACGTTATCGAGGAGGTCAACAAGCTCGCGGGCGGCGAAGCCATCATCTCGACTGGCGTCGGCCAACATCAGATGTGGGCCGCTCAATACTGCGACTTTCGCCAGCCGCGACTGTGGCTGACATCCGGAAGCATGGGCACCATGGGTTTCGGCCTGCCCGCTGCGATCGGCGCGCAGATTGCCAACCCGCGTCGCCTCGTTATCGACATCGACGGCGATTCGAGCATCCGCATGAACATGGGAGAGCTCGAGACGGTGACGACCTATGACCTGCCCGTGAAAGTGATGGTGCTGAACAACTTCGGCGATGGGATGGTCAAGCAATGGCAGAAGCTCTTCTTCAAGGGCCGCCTGTCCGCCAGCGACCGCTCCCTTCACAAAAAGGACTTCGTCAAGGCCGCACAGGCTGATGGCTTCCGCTATGCGGTTCGCCTGGATCGCAAGGAAGATGTGCCGCGCGTCATCCAGGAATTCATCCAGTTCCCGGGTCCCGCGTTCCTGGAAGTCATGATCGACCGGGACGCCGGCGTGTACCCGATGGTCGGCCCCGGGCAGAGCTATGACGAAATGATCACCGGCGACTTCATCCCCTCGCGGTACAAAGTGAACATCAAGACGCCGGGCGCGTCAGAAATGTTCTGACAGGAGAGGTTGCCGTGAAATACCTGCATACCATGGTTCGCGTGACCGACCTCGATGCCTCGCTGCGTTTTTACCGGGACGCGCTGGGACTGAAGGAGCTGTCTCGCAAGGACGTTCCCCAAGGCCGTTACACCCTGGTGTTCCTGGCAGCCCCGGCAGATGAGTCCGCCCAAGTCGAGCTCACCTACAACTGGGACCCGCAGCCCTACCCCGGTGGGCGGAACTTCGGGCACCTCGCGTACGAAGTGGACGACGTGTACGCCACCTGCCAACGCCTGATGGATCACGGAGTTACCATCAACCGCCCACCACGGGACGGGTGGATGGCCTTTGTGCGCTCCCCGGACAACATCTCGATTGAACTGCTTCAAAAGGGATCTGCGCGAGAGCCTGCCGAGCCCTGGAAGTCCATGCAAAACACAGGGGTGTGGTAACCCTCCGTTCTCCCCCCGGCTTATGACAATACAGGGTGCGTTCAGCCGCCACCCGGCATTCTGACGGCCGTCGCAATCACGTATGATGCGCAGCCTTCAGGTTCGCGTGTACCCATGAAGTCTCTACCTGGCTTGTTGATCGCAGCGGCCTTCGCTGCCTTGACGTGTGCCGTCTGGGCTTTCCTGAACCGCCCGGCAGCGGAGCCGCCATGGCCCGCCCACATCCAGGGATTCGCCTTCTCACCCTTCCGGACCGGTGAAGATCCAACTCACCACGTCATGCCGACGGATGCCGAGATCGATTCCGATCTGAAGCTGCTGGCCGGCAAGATCAACACCGTCCGTACCTACAGTGTCGATGGCTCGCTGGGTGACGTGCCGCAGCTCGCAGAGCGCCACGGAATCAACGTTGCGGTGGGCGCGTGGATCGACGACCACCGCGATGCCAACGAAAGACAACTCGAGATCGCGATCGAGCTGGCGCGCACGCACATGAACGTCATGCGCGTCTTTGTGGGCAACGAAGTTGCCTTGCGCGGGGATGTGCCCCTCAAGGAGCTCGAGAGATATCTCGATCGCGCCCGCGCTGCGATCGGCCAGCCGGTGGGCACCGCGGAGCCCTGGCACGTGTGGCTGGAGCATCCCGAGCTCGCCGAGCATTGCGACTTCATCGGCGTTCACCTGCTGCCCTACTGGGAAGGCGTGCCGGTTGACGACGCCGCGGCCTACTCACTGGGGCAATTCCGCAGGCTGCAGAAGGCCTTTCCCACCAAGCAGGTCATCATCGCGGAGGTAGGTTGGCCGAGCCGTGGCCGAACGCACCAGTCGGCCGTCGCCTCGGACGCGAACGAAGCACTGTTCCTGCGGCGATTTTTGAAACGCGCCGAGCACGAGCAGCTCATCTACTACCTGATGGAAGCCTTCGACCAGCCCTGGAAGGCGTATCAGGAGGGCGCTGTTGGATCGTACTGGGGCGTCTACGACGTGAACCGCAAGCCGAAGTTTGCCTTCACGGCCGCCATCGTGCGGGTGCCGGAGTGGCACACCCTCGCGGCGGTCTCAGTCGCGGTGGCCCTCTTCATTCTCTTCGCCTTCTACTTTAACAGCGCCACGCTGCGCAACCGCGGGCGTAGTTTTCTCGCGGTCGTCGTGTACACCGCCGCCACGATCACCGTGTGGGTTTTCTACGATTTCACCCAGCAGTACATGACCGTCTCGAGTGTCGTCGCGGGCGTCATGCTGTTGTTGGGAATGCTGGGAGTCATTCTCGTGCTGCTCGCAGAGGCGCACGAGTGGGCCGAAGCCCACTGGGTGACCTCCCGCCGGCGCCTGGGCCCGCCCATGCGCGCGAATGGCGAGCCCCAGCCGAAGGTCTCCATTCACGTCCCCGCTTACAACGAACCGCCCGACATGGTAATCGAGACCCTCGATGCGCTCGCGCGGCTCGACTATTCGAACTTCGAAGTGCTGGTGATCGACAACAACACGCGCGATGAGGCGGTCTGGCGGCCGGTGGAGGCCCACTGCGCAAAGCTGGGCGAACGCTTCCGATTCTTCCATGTCGCGCCGCTGGCGGGATTCAAGGCGGGAGCCTTGAATTTCGCACTGCGGCAGACGGCCGCAGATGCGCAGATCGTGGCCGTGATCGACAGCGACTATGTCGTTGAACCGAACTGGTTGTGCGAGCTCGTACCGGGCTTCCAGGACGCGAAGACCGCCATCATTCAGGCGCCGCAGGACTACCGTGACGAGAGCCAGAGCGCGTTCAAGGCAATGTGTTACGCCGAGTATCGCGGGTTCTTCCACATCGGCATGATCACCCGCAACGAGCGCAACGCCATCATCCAGCACGGCACGATGACACTGGTGCGCCGCAAGCTTCTGGAACGCGCCGGCTGGGCCGAATGGTGCATTACGGAGGACGCCGAGCTCGGGCTGCGTATTTTCGAGGCCGGCCACCAGGCGAACTACGTTCCTACCAGCTACGGCCGCGGGCTGATGCCCGACACCTTCATCGACTTCAAGAAACAGCGGTTTCGGTGGGCGTATGGCGCCATGCAGATCCTGAAGAGCCACGCGCGCTCGCTGTTCACCGAAGGCGGCTCGTTATCTCCCGGTCAACGCTATCACTTCGTCGCCGGCTGGCTTCCCTGGGTGGCGGACGGATGCAACATGCTTTTCAATATTGCGGCGCTGGCCTGGTCCGCCGCAATGATATGCTTGCCGCGGCAGATCGACCCACCCCTCGTCATGTATTCGGTTCTTCCGCTATCACTCTTCACATTCAAGCTCGCGAAGCTCGTGCACCTGTACCAAGTCAGGGTAGGCGCGAACTTCCGCCAGACCGCTGCCGCCGCCATCGCCGGATTGGCGTTGACGCATACGATTGGCACTGCGGTCGTGAAGGGATTGTTCACGCGCGGGGAGCCGTTCTTCCGCACACCCAAGAAGGGCGATTCGCAGCGCGTGCTGCAAGCGCTCGGTGCTGCTCGCGATGAGACCATCATGATGCTCGGCCTATGGCTTTCAGCCTGGGGCGTCTCCCACGTGACAACGTGGCAAACGCGGGGGCCGGATCGGTTCGCCTGGATCGTGGTGCTGCTGATCCAGTCGGTGCCGTACGCATCCTCACTGATAGTGTCCCTGGCCAGTGCGTTCCCGCTGCCCGCAAAACTACTCGGGCGCGGCTACCGGCCGGCGGTCATGCACCCCCCGCACCCCGCTGAACCCGACTCGGCCACCTGAGGCGCCCACAATGGTCCGCCCGGAGGCCGGTCCGCCTGCTGCGCGCGCATTGCGCGCTCACGGCGGGCCAGGGTGATGCCTGACGGCCTCACCCGCTCGACGCATGCGTCGAGCCCTATTAAAGCCATTGCGTTCATGCTGATCGCGGTTGCGGCGTTCAGTGGCATGGATACGCTGCTCAAGCTCTTGTCGCAGTACTACCCGCCAATGGAGGTGGTGGTGCTGCGCGGCGCCTCCTCTATACCCTTCATGCTCTTGCCACTGATCGTGATGGGCCGTTTGAGCGCCCTGAAGCCCGTACGTATTGGCATGCACATGATGCGCGGAGTATTGATGCTCCTGGTGCTGGTAGCCTTTGTCTACGCGGTGCGCGCACTGTCCCTGGCGGACGCCTATGCGATCTTTCTCGCAGCGCCGCTGATAGTGACTGCACTTTCTGTGCCGCTGCTCGGCGAGCATGTTGGCTGGCGGCGCTGGCTTGCCATTTGTGTTGGCCTGGTCGGCGTCATCACCATGCTGCACCCAACTGCCTCGAGCCTGGTTTCGCTGGGGGCGGTGGCCGCGCTCCTGTCGGCTACGGGCTATGCATTCAACGCAATTGCACTACGCGTCATTACCCGCACCGATACGACTGCCAGCGTCGTCTTCTGGATGATCAGCCTCATGACCCTGCTGGCCCTGATCTTCGCCGCGCCGCACTGGGTTCCGATTCGTAGAGAGGACTGGCCTCTACTTGCGGCCATCGGTGTATTTTCGGCGATAGCCCAACATCTGCTCACAGAAGCGTTCCGTAATGCACCACCGTCGGTTGTGGCGCCTTTCGAATACACAGCTTTGCTGTGGGGTATCCTCGTCGATCGCGTCGTGTGGGGAGTCTTCCCGACGAGCCGTGTGTACATCGGCGGAGGTATCGTCATTGCCAGTGGCCTGTACCTGATCTGGCGCGAGCATCGGACCAGCGGCCCTCCGATTGCTGCGGAGACAGCCGCCCATACGACGCAGCCTTGAGCGATACATCTTTGACGACGATCGACATGCAAAACTACCTGCACTCGAACATCCCGCTCTCCGGGGCCATGGGTGTGCAGGTCAAAGTGGCTACTCCCGTGCAGGTGCTGTTGTCGGCGCCACTGGCGCCCAACATCAACCATCACCAGACCGTTTTCGGCGGAAGCGGCGTAGTGCTCGCAACCCTGGCCGCCTGGACGCTGCTGCACCTGCGCCTGGATCTTGAACGGCTCGATGCGCAACTGGTCATCCAGCGCAGCTCGATGGAATACGAGCGGCCGATTGCCGGGGATTTCGAGGCGGAGTGCAGGTTTGCGGATGAGACTGCCTGGCGCCGATTCCGGTTGATGTTCGAGCGGCACGGACGCGCCCGGATGACGCTGCGTGCGCACCTGCTCTACGCAGCGCGCGAGATGGGCTCTTTTGTGGGAGACTTCGTAGCGCTCGCACAGAGAGGCTCCTAGGAAATTCCGACCACTGCACTGATCGCGGTGCTGCTCGCCGCGGCGGCGCACGCCACGTGGAATCTGTTCGCAAAGAAAGCAGCTGGATGTCGGCACTTCGTCTGGCTGTACTCCGTCGGCTCCTCTCTCCTCTATCTGCCTGTCATCATCTGGATTTTCATCCAGCACCGGCCGCACTTCGAGCCGCATCACTATCTCGCTCTGGCCGCGACCAGCGTACTGCACCTCGGTTACTCGCTCTCTTTGCAAGCCGGGTACCGGACCTCCGATCTGTCACTTGTCTATCCCATCGCCCGCGGCTTTGGTCCATTGTTGTCCTTCATCGGCGCCGTCCTGTTGTTGGGGGAGCGGCCGACCGTGCTCTCCGCGTTCGGGCTCGTGCTCATCGTCGCCGGCATCCTGCTGGTCGCCGGCCTCACTCGCGAACCGCATCGCGCACCCCGAAAAGGCATCTTTTTCGGCCTTTTGACGGGCCTGTTTATCGCCTCGTACACCCTGAATGATGGATGGGCCGTCAAAATATTGGCACTCTCGCCGTTCATCGTGGATTTCACGGGCAACTGTATGCGCCTCGTGGTGCTCACGCCTTTCGCGTGGCGAGACAGCGCCAGAGCAATGCACGAGGCGCGCGAGTACGCCGTACCCACCGCAGTAGTGAGCGTGCTCGGCCCACTGGGCTACATTCTCGTTCTGTTCGCCATGCGGATTGCACCCATAAGTCACATCGCACCCGCCAGAGAGCTCGCAACCCTCGCTGGAGCGTACATGGGATCGAAACTGCTCAGTGAACGAACGACACCGGAGCGGGTCCTTGGAGCAGTATGTATTGTTGTCGGTGTCGTGAGTCTGTCGTTCGCGCGTTAGACAGTGCAGAATGTCGCGCGGCTCGCTCCAACAAGGGGAAAACTCGCCATGAGCAACGCTGAGATTCGGGGACGGTTCGTCTGGCATGAGTTGATGACGACTGATACAGACGCTGCCAGTGATTTTTATTCACACGTCGTCCCGTGGAAGACGCAGGACTCGGGAATGCCTTCCTACACGCTGTGGATGTCGGGCAAGTACCGAGCCGCCGGGCTGATGGCTCTGCCCGAGGAGGGTGCCTCTGCACCCCCACACTGGATCATCTATATCGGCACGCCTGACGTCGACGCGACGGTCGAGGCTGCCGAGAAACTGGGCGGCAAGGTTCTCAAAGGCGCGTCGGACATCCCGAATGTCGGGCGTTTTGCCGTTCTCTCCGATCCGCAGGGCGCTGCATTCGCGGTCTTCACACCGATGCCGGCGTCGGGTGACGATGTCCCGCCTGGCGGGGACGTGGGAGATTTCACCTGGCACGAGCTCGCCACCACCGACCCCGAGGCAGCCTTGGATTTCTACTCCGAGCTGTTTGGCTGGTCCAAGGGCGCCGCCCACGACATGGGCGAGATGGGCATCTACCAGCTCGTCTCTCATGACGCTAAGGACGTCGGAGGTGTCTTCAAGGCACGCGACAATTCGACCCCCCCGAGCTGGCTGAGCTACGTGCGCGTCGCCGATGCGGCGAAAGCGGCGGGCGCGGCCAAGTCCGCCGGTGGCCGGATCCTGAACGGCCCCATGGAGGTCCCGGGCGGCTCCTGGATCGCGCAGATGCTCGATCCTCAGGGCGGCTCCTTCGCGGTGGTCGAGGCCCCCAAGGTGGCCAGGGCCGGCGCGCAGAAGTCTGCAGCCGAGAAGCCGGCCCGATCATCCGCTGGAAAGAAAGCGGTGAAAAAGGCCCCCGCCAAGAAGGCGCCGGCCACCGTCGCCAAGGGAGCACCTGCGAAAGCCGCTCCAGCCAAAAAGAGCGCGGCGGCCAAGAAGGCTCCGCCAGCCAGGAAGGGCGCTGCCAAGAAGGGCGCTGCCAAGAAGGCGGCGGGGAAAAAGCCCGCAATGAAGCGCGCGGCAGCAAAGAAGAGCACCACTGCCAAACGGGGTCCTGCGGCGAAGAAAGGCGCCGCGGTCAAGGCCAAAGGCAAGGCCAAGAGCAAAGCCAAAAGCAAAGCCAAAAGCAAAAAGTGACAGTGAGCTAGCCCCGCTCGGCGCGGGTGGGGCGTCCCTTTTCACGCGCTAAAGCGCGGGGTTCAAGGGGGATCGCGCTGACGCGCGACCCCCGACGATTAGCGGCGCGAAGACGCGCCGGGAAGAGCGGGTCGGCTTACTGCGAAGCGGCCTCGGCCGCACTGCGCTGATCAGCCGCTTGCTTGGATGCCGCGTCGAGCTGCTCGCGCACCCGTGCCTCGGTTTTCAGTCCTTGGCGCGCCTCCTCAGCCTTGGCGGCGCCTGCGGCCGCGGCGGCTGCGCCGGTTTCGGCGACACCGCAACCTGTCACTGACAGGACGAGGAACAACAGAACGAGTGACCTTGCCATGGGACCTCCATTGAATGCGGAGCTTTGAACGACCCGTCGGCCCACGCAAGCCGAGCCTTGCGCTTTCGTGACCGGGTCTACGCGACCGGGTCTGGGCGACCCCGTGCACATGGCAACCGATGGTTCATGGCACTATCTGGCAGTCGTCAATGCAGGCACTCGCTGCCGCGCAGGTCGGACGGAACCGTAACCCGCGCGCCTCGTTGTTCGGAGCACGTAAATGGCTAAAGGAACTGTCGCAAACCGACCCGTAGATGTGGAGCCTCGCGTCCGCCGCGGATACTTCGAATGTCGTTACGGACAGCTGCACGTTCATAACGCCATCCCGCCGGGCGGAGGTTTTGAGGAAGGCACCCCTCTGCTGTGTCTCCATCACACCACGGGGTCGGGCAGGGTATTCGATCGCTTCCTGGCGTTAGCGGGACGCGACCGGTCCGTCTACGCGCCCGACACACCCGGGTTCGGGGAATCGGATCCACCGCCATCGCGGCCGACGATTTCGGACTATGCTGCCGCGGTTGGCGACTTCATTGACACCATGCGCTTCCGCCAGATCGACGTCCTCGGCTACCAGGCCGGCGCGCTAATTGCTGCCGAACTTGCGATTGCACGTCCTACCCAAGTCCGCCGGGTTGTCATGGTCTCGGTACCTGTCTTGAACGACGCGGAGCGGGATGCTTTCCGGCGGGGATCCTGGTTGCCCTCCGAGGATGGAAGTCATTTGATTACAGAGTGGAAGCGTACTCTCGAGTTGTACGGACCAGGCGTTCCACTCGAAGTGCGCGCACGCGCGTTCGCCGAGAAGTTGAAAAGCGGCGTCCATGCGGCTTGGGCGTTGGCTGCGGCTCAGCAGTACGCATCCCGCGAGCGTCTGGCGCTTGTCACACAAACAGCGTTGGTATTACGTCCGAAAGATGATTTTTGGGAGGCTACTCTGCGTGCACGGGAGCTGCTCTCCAAGGCGCGTTTCATCGACCTGCCCGAGCAGGGAAATGGCCTTTTTGAGGCCGCCCCCGAGCCCGTCGTCGAGTCAACGAAGGACTTTCTCCGCGGTTGAGCCTTCAAGGGAGCCATCAAACCGCCCGCAGGAAGGTGTTTATGTCACATCTGCGCGACAGCTCTCACGCTTTAGTCTTGAATAGCGGTCAGCGGCGACCCGCAGCGGTAGACTTTGGTCCACAACGACCTGAAACGAGCGCAAACCGCGCTTTTTGCTCGCGCCGGGGTCCGCGACAACGGTCACAGGCCGCTGTCGACGAATTAACGAATGGGGACCGCCCGAGAGCACTACTGGGCGCGCGAGGAGACTTGCGATGAACCTACAACAACGCCAATCGTCGCCATCCGAAGAGGCCGATCTCGAGGTCACGGCGGAGTTGCCCGTTCTGGACGTGGCCGCTTACGAGGCCAACGTAGCCTCAGGAACCGTCGCCACCGGGACCCAGGCTGGTGCGGCCAACACTTCGCGTGAGCGTGACTCGCTCAGCGCGACCGACACTTGGCACATCCCGCCCCCAGCTTTGCGCAAAGCGGCTGCGTCCCAGGCTCCCAACACCGTCATCGACGAGAACCGCGCTCGCCTCGAAGTCAACCTTCAGGCCCTGTCGGCGACGCTGCGTGACGTCGAAGAGCGCCTGACACGCAAAGGCGAGCGACTGGCCGAAAGCGAGAAGGCACTCGAGCTCGCTGTCGCGGAACGCAACGTCACCGAACAACGTGCACGTGCTCTCGCCGACGAGGTAGCTCGAGCGGAAGCCGCCTCGGTGGCCGCGCGGGCCCGCGTCGCGGAGCTGCAGAAGGCCCTGGAGGATCGCCAGGCCGCGGACGACGCGCGCCAGGCGCGCGATGCTGATGTCCAGGCCCAGCTTCTCGAGCGCAATAAACAGATCCAGGCGCAGCTCGCGAGCAGCGGCCGTGATTTCGAAGCGAAGCTGGCCGCCGGCCACCGCGACTTCGAAACCCGGTTCGCCACCCACGGGCAGGTCCTCGCCCGGCTCGAAAAGGACCTGAATGACGCACGCGAACGTAACACCGGGTACCTGGAGACACTGCAGTCCAACGAAGGCCGCCGGTCCGTATCCGAAGATCTGATCGCGACGTTGGAAGACGACATCGAACAGCGGAATGCACGCATCGCACAGTTCGAAGACGCACTCTCCAGGCACAGCGGACAAGAGAGCGTATTGCAATCGGAGCTGCGCGAGCGCGTTGCGCGCATTGCGGCTCTCGATAAGCAGGTGAGCTCACTCAGCGCAGCCCTGGCTCAGCGCACCGAACAGCAGACTGATGGCGAGCGTACGCGCGCGGCCCTGCAACAGACTCTCAACGCGCTCAACGGGACACTGGCAGAGCGCAACGACCGTCTGAAAGTGCTCGAAGCCACCGTCTCGCAGCAAACCACCGTCGCCGCGCAACAGCGCCGCGAGTTGGAACGACTCACGGCCGAGCGCGACCAACTCGTGGCCGGGGCCGCAAGCCTGGAGGCCGCCCTGAAAGCGGCTACCGCTCGCGGTGATCAGCTCGAGGCGGTTGCCCGGGCGGCCCAGGGCCGGCTCGAGGAACACGATGCGAGTGCTCCGGCCCAGCGGCGGCGCATCGAGCAGCTCGAATCCGAAATTGCCGCCGTGCGCGCCGAGCTGCAGTCATCCGCTTCCGCGTTGCAGACTGCAGCGGTCGAGCGCAACGAGCATGTGGCCCGGATCGCCGCCGGCGACGCACGGGTCCAGGACCTCGAGAGCCGGGTGGCCGAGCAGCAGGAAGTCGTCCGGCAGCTGCAGGCCGAATCCAACGCCAGCATGGCCAGTGCGAAGGAGTTGGAAAACGATTTGCGCGCCGCCGAAGAGACGCTCAACCGCCTGGAGGTCGAAGGGCGCAGCAAGGGCGCGCGGGTGGAAGAGCTCGAGAAGATCAACAGCGAGTGGTGTGCCACAGTCGAAGAAGCGCGCCACGCCATTGCCGACCGCGACGGCTTGATCGAGCGGCTCGAGCAGGAAACCGCCGCGAGCGCCGTACTGGTCGGCCACATCCAGAAGAGCATTACCCGGTTGGACAGCGACGCGCCCCAGGGTCACGAACCGGCAGCGGACGGGGCCACTCGCCTCTTGATTCGTACGGATGGCGAGACGGAAGTTGTACACGTTCTCGCGCGCAAGACGACCGTTGGACGCACTCCGGACAACGATCTGCAGATCGACGCGAAGTTCATCAGCCGCCACCATGCTGTGATTCTCGCAGGTCCAGCACACGCGATCATCGAAGACCTCAACAGCACTAACGGCGTGACGGTCAACAACCGCCGTATCACACGTCAGCCGTTGAAAGACGGTGACAATGTCGTAATCGGCAAGACGCAGTTCAGGTTTGTGGTTCGGCCTGCGAGAAGCGCGGCCCCTGCCGGCGCATAGGGGCCTGTTTAGCCAGGCACGCTTCTAAGGCTTTTTGCTCTCGTCAATGGCCGCCGTCCACAGCACGACGTCATCAGGACTCATCGTGCTGGCGTCAGTGTGCCGCACGTCCTCCAATCCCCAGCGCTGGACGTCAATCAGGTATTGCTCGCGCGACAGCAGTGTTCCTTGAACCGTCTTTTCCTGGGGCGGCGGAGAGCGCATTTCCCGGTCCAATCGTCCGATGAGCCCGTTCATGACCCACTCGGGAATCCTGTTACGCTCTGACGGGTAGACAAAGCCGAACAGACACAGGTGGGAGAGCAACACGCGCCAGTGCGGACCGAATCGAGTGACCAGCCGTGGCCAGTCGATCACCTCCGCGCACGCCAGGATCAAATGCATGATGTCTGCGCCGTCAAAGCGTTCGCGCTCCATGATGAACGCCTTGGACCAGATCATTTCCTCGACCGGGCAGAACCTGACGGGAACTCCAAACGCTTCGCCCTCGGATGCATGCTCAAACCAGCCATCGTCCACCCGCGCCACCCCGTTGCCCGAGTTGAAAATAACATCGACGTAGCCATGCTCACAGGCTGCCTTCCCCAGCCAATGGGGAAACGTGAGCTCGGTGTGATAACCATGCCGTGCTAAAACCCCCATGATGGCGTCGTAGTCTTCGCGACGTACGAAGATGTCGAAATCCTTTGTATCGCGCTCCACCCCCGTGTAGTGGCCCAGGGCGTACCCACCGCCCACGAGAAAGAGGAGGCCGGCCTCATTGAGGGCCGCCATCGTCTGGCGATAGAATTCGCGGGCATCCGACCCGGCGGGCATGCATATTGCTCCAAGTGCCGCGTTGCGAGGACTTCTGCAGCTGAACAGTAAGCAAACAACGCGCCTAGCCGCAGTGGGCGACCTGCACGTAAAGAAGACATCGCAGGGTGTCTTGCAGCCGCTGCTCGCCCCGGTGAACGACGCGGCGGACATCCTCCTGCTCTGCGGTGACCTGACGGACTACGGCCTTCCCGAGGAAGCTCACATCCTGGCGAAGGAGTTGACCGCCGCTGTCACCATTCCCATTGTGGCCGTGCTCGGCAACCACGACTATGAGTCTGGTCAACATGTGGACGTGTGCAAGATCCTCACCGAGGCGGGCATCAGGGTGCTCGACGGCGAGGCCTACGAGATCAACGGCATTGGCATTGCGGGCGCCAAGGGCTTCGCAGGGGGGTTCGGACGCGCCACCCTGGGCGCCTGGGGCGAGCCGGCCACCAAGCGCTTCGTGCAGGAAGCCATTGACGAGGCGCTCAAATTTGAAGGCGCCCTGGCACGGCTGCGCACGCCTGCGCGCATTGCCATGCTCCACTATTCCCCGATCCGGGCCACCGTCGAGGGCGAGCCGCTCGAGATCTTTCCCTACCTCGGCACGAGCCGCCTGGAAGAGCCCCTGAACCGCTATCCGGTCAACATGGTGTTTCACGGACACGCCCATCACGGGTGCCTGGAGGGCCGCACCAGCACCGGCGTCCCCGTCTTCAATGTCGCAATGCCGCTATTGCTGCAGAAGTTTCCGGGCCGGCCCCCGTTTCGCGTGTTCGAGATTCCGATGCCACCGAAGCTCGAAGCGCCGTAGGCGACTTTCGACCATCGGAGAATCGTAAAAATGGTTAAGCTTCCGACCCCCCTTCCCCGATCGAGACCACCCCGTGGCCAGTCCGTATATCGAAAGAATCCTCAAGGCCCGGGTGTACGACGTCGCGGTCGAGTCGCCTCTGGAAGAAGCAGCCCGCCTGTCGCGCAGGCTCGACAACCAGGTACTGCTGAAGCGCGAAGACCTGCAGCCCATCTTCTCGTTCAAGCTGCGAGGCGCGTATAACCGCATAGCTCATCTCTCCGACGCGATCGCAAAGCGCGGCGCAGTCTGTGCATCCGCCGGCAACCACGCGCAAGGCGTAGCGCTTGCCGCCAACCACCGCAGAATACCGGCCGTCATCGTGATGCCCCAGACGACGCCGCAGATCAAAGTGCAGGCGGTGGTTGACCTCGGTGCTGAAGTGGAGCTCCATGGAGATGACTACGACAGCGCGTTCGATCGCGCGCTGACCCTCGCACGCGAGCGCAATCTCGTGTTCGTACATCCCTTCGACGATCCCGATGTCATCGCAGGCCAGGGTACGGTCGGTGTTGAGATACTCAGGCAGACCGGGGGCCACGTCGATGCGATATTCGTACCCATCGGCGGCGGTGGCCTGATCTCGGGCATCGCCGTGTACGTGAAGTATCTTTATCCCAACGTCCGGGTCATTGGCGTCGAGCCTGAAGATGCCGCCGGCATGTATGAATCACTGCGCGCCGGCAAGCGGGTGACCCTGGACCGAGTTGGAATTTTCGCAGACGGCGTGGCTGTCAAAAGGGTGGGCGAGGAGACCTTCACGCTCTGCCGCGCTCACGTCGATGAGATATTGTTGGTGGATACGGACGAGATTTGCGCAGCCATCCAGGATGTATTCGAGGACACGCGCTCCATCGTCGAGCCCGCTGGTGCGCTCGCGGTCGCGGGCGTCAAGAAGTACGTAGCCCGCGAGAATTGCAAAGGCAAACGGCTGGTCGCCGTCAACAGCGGTGCCAACATGAACTTCGACCGGCTGCGCCACGTTGCCGAGCGCGCGGATCTGGGCGCCGAGCGCGAGGCGCTGCTATCGGTTGTGATCCCGGAAGAGCGCGGCAGTTTCCTGCGCTTTTGCGAGACACTCGGACTGCGCAGCGTCACCGAATTCAACTACCGTTACGAGGCCGGCCAGACGGCGCAGATATTTGTCGGCTTGAGCCTGTCGCAGGGCCGCACCGAGCGCAATGCCGTCGTCCAGGGCCTGCGCACTGCGGGGTATACCCTCACCGATGTCAGTGATAACGAGATCGCAAAGCTGCACGTCCGGTACATGATCGGTGGACATGCGCGTGGAATCCAGAACGAGCTGCTGTACCGCTTCGAATTTCCCGAGCGCCCCGGCGCCATGCTCAAATTCCTGCAAGCCATCGGCTCACGCTGGAACATCAGCCTGTTTCACTACCGCAATCACGGCTCCGACTATGGTCGCGTGCTCGCCGGAATCCAGGTTCCGCCAGCCGAGCGCACGGACTTCGTTCTGCACCTGAACGAGCTGCACTACGCCTATGTGGAGGAGACTTCCAACCCCGCCTACAAGATGTTCCTCGGCGCCTGACTCATTTCACCAGGCGCAGCGTGAAGGGGTAACGGTAGCGGGCGCCCTCGCTGGCCTTGATGGCCGCGACAATGGTCATGGCCAGCCAGAAAATGAACAGCGCCACCCCGAGCAGAATGCCGATCAGGATGAACACGAGCACGCCACAGACGAGCGCCGCGAGCAACACCGAGATGTTGAAGTTCAGCGCCTCCTTGCCCTGGTCCGCGACAAATGCCGACTGGTCACGCTTGACCAGCCAGACAACGAGCGGGCCTATCACGTTGCCGAAAGGGCAGATGAAGAAGGCAAAGGCCGCCAGGTGCGCAAGCATTCCCCAGGTGCGCTCGTCCGGTGTCGGTAACGCCGTTTCAACGGGATTCGTCTCGTTCATGGACAGAGCTCCTTCCCCGGACTGATACAAGTGACATATACACCAAGGCGGTCTCCCCGGCACGAACAACTGACCGTGCGCGGCCTCAAACACCGCCTGACATGGTGGGGCGAGCCCAGCGACACCCCGATTGTATTGCTGCACGGATTCCAGGACTGCGGCGATACGTGGCAGTTCCTGGTGGACTGCCTGCCCGATACGTGGTCGTTGGTTGCGCCTGACTGGCGCGGCTTCGGCGGCAGCGAATGGGCGCCCGCAGGGTATTGGTTCCCCGACTATCTGGCTGATCTCGAGGCATTGCTGGATGCCCTCGTGCCCAGGGGACCTGCGCGTGTCATTGCGCACAGCATGGGTGCAAACATCGCCCTCCTCTATGGCGGTATCCGCCCCCAACGGCTCAAATGGCTCGTCAATCTCGAAGGTATCGGCCTTCGGAGGACCCAACCCGATGAGGCCCCGGACCGCTACGCCACCTGGCTCGACGAGCTCAAGCAGCCGCTGGAGGACGGCGGCTACCAATCGGTCCAACAGTTAGCCGGCGTGTTGATGAAACGCAATCCGCGCCTGTCAGCGGATGGCGCGGAATTCCTGGCGCGGGCCTGGACACGGCAGGTCGAGGGCGCAGTTCGGCTGGCATTCGATCCGCGCCACCGGTTGGTCAACCCGGTTCTTTACCGCAGAGAGGAAGCCGAGGCCTGCTGGTCGCGCGTGACGATCCCCATCCTGTTTGTCGGCGGCGGGAGTTCGGGCCACGAGCAGCGCCGACTCGCTGACTTCAGCGACGAACGCATGCACGCGTTGTTTCGCGATGTGCAAATCGTAACGTTGCCCGGTCTCGGCCACATGATGCATCACGAAGATCCGCAAGCCGTTGCCCATCCGATCATCAATTTCGCACGTACTCACCCATGAGAACACTGCTCATTGGGGGTGCCCGGTCTGGAAAGAGTGCTTTGGCCTTGCGCTGGTCAAACGAGCGCTCCACCGCAGTTTGCATGTTGGTGACGGGCACCGAATCGGATCCAGAGATGGCAGCGCGCATAGCCGCGCACCGTCGTGAACGACCCGCACACTGGCGAGTCCGCGAGGAAGCCGTTCACTTGGGACGGGCGTTGCGCGAGGAAGGCGAGGTACTGACGGCACGGCCCAACGCGACGGCACCGCGCAACGCAACGGCACGGCCCAGTGCGCCTCCCAGTGCGACGCACCCCCCCTTGCTCCTGGTCGACTGCCTGACGCTGTGGATCTCCAACTGCCTGTGGCCGCCTGCTCCAGTTATCGAAGCCAACGACTATGCAACTTGGCATCGCGAACGCGACGACTTCCTCGAAGCGCTCAGTGCTTGCACCTCAGACGTCATCATCGTCACGAACGAAGTGGGTACCGGCATCGTTCCCAACAATGCGGCCTCGCGCGTATTTCGCGACGAACAAGGCTGGCTCAACCAGGCCGTCGCTGCGATCTGTGACGAGGTGTTTTTAGTTACAGCAGGCTTGCCACTGTGCCTGAAGTCGTCCCAACCAGCGCCAGGGCGTACAACAACACAACTTCCGTAATCTCGACCCCCGCGCCAAGGCAGTCCCCCGTCGTGCCGCCGAGACGCCACCTCAGCCAGCCGCCCCACACCACGATGACAACTGGTGCGACACAAAGGATGGGCGCGACCGCCACGCTGGCCATCAGCAGCGCCACTACCCAGAAGGCAATCCATCCGACATGCAGATGCCAGGCGAATCGCTCCCCGTGCCCCGGCTTGAGCGGCTTCAGCCACCGGCTCCACGCGAGGGGCCCGAGCCTGGCCCAGGCGGGTATGAGCGGAAAGGCGATCAACGCAGTGCCGGAGGTAGCGCTGGGAAGCTCCGCAAGTCCCGTTACCTTCAGAATCAACATCAGCACGATGCTCACGACACCGAACGCCCCGAGATGCGGATCGGCGAGCACAGCGAAGAATTTCTGGGGATCCCGGTGCGCCGCGGCCAATGCATCGCTCAGATCGGCGAGGCCATCAAGATGCAGAGCACCGGTCATCCATACCCAGGCGAGGAGCCCGATGGCCGCTGCCAAAGCGGTACTGCGATGCGAACAGACAAGCAGAATGAGGCTCACCACAACACCGATCGCGAGCCCGACGAACGGGAACCAGGCGGATGAGCGCGAAAACTCCTCCGCGGAGAAGTCTTCGACCGCGGGTACGGGCAAGCGCGTCAGGAATTGAGTCGCAAGCCGCAGCCCGCGCAGCCTCACGAGGTTGCGCCGTCGACTCCCGCCTGGGCGAAAGTTGCCATGTTGCGGTGAAGTGCCAGCGCGGCCTTGATGATAGGAAGCGTGAGCGCCGCGCCGCTACCCTCGCCCAGGCGCATCCCGAGATCCACCAGGGGATCGAGCCCGAGCGCCTGCAGTGCCACCGAGTGCCCCCTTTCCGCCGAACGGTGGGAAGCCAACATCCAGGGCAGAGTGCCCGCCTCGAGCCTCACGGCCGCAAGCGCGGCCGCGGCCGAAATATACCCGTCAAGCAACACCGGAACCCCGTTTCGGGCGGCCTCCGTGTACAGCCCCGCCATCGCCGCAATCTCAAGCCCACCGAGGTGGGCGAACAGTTGGCGTGCGGTCGCAACCCCATCCGTCCCGGCATGGCCAGCTCCCGATGCAACGGTACCGGTTGCGGCGGCGGCAGTCCCGGACCCAATACTACCGGTCGCGGCGGGGGCAGAGCCGGACGCCACGCTACCGGTCGCGGCGGGCATAGCGCCGGACGCCACGCTCCCGATCCCGGCTCGAGCCCGGGCCAGCGCCGCTGCAACGACTTCGCGCTTCCGCGCCAACCCAACATCGTCAACCCCGGTTCCCCGTCCCACCACGTCTTCCGGAAGCGCATCCGTAAATGCGCAAATCAGACACGCGGCAGCGGTTGTGTTAGCGATGCCCATGTCACCTGCAATGAGCAGCTGCGCGCCACGGTGAACAGCTTCGCGCGCACAGCGTTCACCCACGCTGAGTGCGGCAGTCAGCTCATCGTCCGTCATCGCCGCTTCTGAGAAGAGGTCTCTGGTGCCTGGTCGCACCCTTTCATTGCGCACGCCACGCGGAAGTTCTGGATTTCCAGCGACACCGACATCGACTACTTCGATGCGGCAGCCTTCCAAGGACGCCAGCACATTGATGGCAGCACCGCTGTTAGCAAAATTGCCGAGCATCTGCGCCGTGACGGATTGCGGAAACGCTGATACCCCACGAACAGCGACACCGTGGTCAGCGGCGAACACGAAGATTTCGCTGCGCGAGATCTGTGGCGTGGGGTTGCTCAGGCGCGCAGCGAACCAGCATGCCAGCTCCTCCAGCCGGCCCAGTGATCCGGGGGGCTTGGTCAGTTGCTGTTGTCGCGCGCGGGCCGCGGTTTCGGCGCGCGCATCCGGTACGGGCATACCTGAGGAATTCAACCGGGCATTCATCTGTTAGTCCCACTCCTATCGTGATCGCCCACTACCATGCCCCTATCTTGATTGGCCATATTGGGGCCGCCCGTCGTTGGGCCGATCCCAGCTCAAAGCATCTTCCATCCAGACGTGATCGACCGGCTCCAGCGCCTCCGGTCTGTCCAGGGTCGCAATCGCGATATCGATTGTTCCAGGCGATCCTTCATTCCAATACGTCAAGGGCGTCCCACACTGCTCGCAGAACTGCCGGAGCACGGGCGGCGAAGATGCAAAGGAACGCACGGGGCCGCTGGTGCGAAACGTTTCGCGGGCGACGGTGGCCCACGCTACGACATGCGAGCCCGATGCCCGACGACACGACTCACAATGGCAGAAGCACGGAGGAATCACCGGCGCGCCACATTGGTAGCGCACGGCTCCGCACAGACACCTGCCCGTTAAGACCTCTGTCATTCGATTGGCAGCTCCAACATCAGTTCCCGCGCATAGCGTACCGGCGGCGACCCATACGACAGCACCGCGTCATGATACCGCTTCAGCGTGAAGTCTTTGCCCCAGACTTTCCGGGCTTCCTCGCGTAGAGCCAGGTGCTCCTCGACACCGACAAAGTACGTCGGCAATTGAGCGGCGGTGAGCTGGGCCCGCACCCACTTGCCCGCGGCCTCGCGTTCCTGCTGGAAAGTATCATGTGTCATCAGGCGCAAGGCATCTTCCCGCGACATGCCGTCCACTTGTACCGCCTGGTCGAGTATCGCGTTGCCGACGGTCCGCAGGTACCACTTCAACTGAACCAGCTGCATGAGCGGATCGTGGTCGAGGAAGCCTTCTTCCACCATCATTCCTTCGGCGTACACGGCCCAGCCTTCTATGAAAGAGCCCGATGCCAGCACGGCGCGCAACGGCGAGTCATACCGATTGGCGTGCATGAGCTGCAGGTAGTGACCGGGCATGGCCTCGTGGATGGTGAGATTGTAGATCGAGCGGGTGTTGTATTCACGCAGGAAGGAAGTAACCTGGCTCTCCGACCAGTCGTCCGGGATGGGCGAGACCGCGTAAAAAGTCTTCTGTCCCTTATCCAACGGGCCGGGCGAATCACAGTACGCCAGCGCAACGCCGCGCTGAAATTCCGGCATTGGAATGATCTCGATCGGATCGTCATACACCGTCACGAGATCGTGGGCGCGTACGAAACGCTGCGTCTCCTCGAATGCATGCTGCGCGGCTTCAAACACCTTGGTGCGTGCCGGCCGCTGGTCATAAGCCAGTTCCAGCGCCGCGACGATGCCCGCCTGCTGTTCCTCCGGATTTGGCATGACGGGCAGAGGAGGAGCGTCTGATCGTCCCGCCAGAACGGCTCGCGCGATGTCATACATCTCGGCGCGTACGCGTTTGAGCTCCGACTCGGCTCGCGAGCGGATCTCTTGTCGCGAGAGCGGCGAATCGAGAGCGAAACGCAGCTTCGCGTCGTATAGCGCCGCGCCCAGCCGGAAATCGCCGCTCGCCGCGGGAAGCAGTTTCTTCTCCAGCCAGATCTGGTGCTGCGCGACGGCCGTGCGGGCACGCGCAATGGCTGCCTTCAATTCCGCTTGCTGCGCCTCCGGAAGTGTCCCGAGCTGGGGCACCACCAGCTCGTCGATCAACGACAAAACACCCGTGTTCTGTTTTACAGCCGTTTCCGCGTGGATGCGCGGGACCCGTGCCGGGTCCAGCGATTCGCGGACCTGCGACAACAGCCGCGGCAGCTCGGACAAGCGCGCGCCCACCGAGTGCAGTCTGACCGGCAGCGGCGCGAAGTCGCGCGCCATCAGCAGGTAGACGCTCTTGCCGGCCAGCTCCGTGTAGACCAGCGGATTCCAGCGCCATTCCTGCAGCTGCTCCGCGTTCCAGATCTCGTATTCGAGCTCGCTCCTCAGCAAACGGGAATCGACCTGGTGCGCGCGGTTCAGCTGCGCAACATCAACGGTCTGCAGTTGCGCCAACAGTTGGCGCGCGAGACCCGTCCTCTGGGCCCGGCCTTCCGCGCCGACATCATCCAGATTTGCGTCATAGCGATGCTCGCCCAATGCCGTTGCTTGCACGGGGGTCAGCGGCAGCATCTGCGCGAGATAGCGTTTCGAGATCTCGTCGAAAGTCACATCGGCGGCACTCGGACGCTGGGTGAAATCGGGGGGTGGCTCAATGACCGTACAGCCGGCAAAGCCTGTGACAAAGAAGATGACAACTGCTGACAAGCCCAGTCCAAAGGCACGCCAATTGCTTACTAAGAACATTTTCAGCCCCCGGGCGACGGGGCGAATGATGACGAAGACTGGGGTCCATGGGAAGCGAAGCACAAGGTGTGGCAAGCGCCAATCGCGGGTCCTGCGGAAGTCCGGCGGGCGGCTTCGCCCGTTCCGACTTCCGCCTGCTCGCTGAAGCCCTGCCCCACATGGTCTGGGTCTGCAGGCCCGACGGCACACTGGAGTACATGAACTCCCGGGGACTGGGCTACTTCGGCGCAAATCTGCGCAATTCCATCAAGCTGTTTCCTTCCGGACTGGTTGCACATCCCGACGACCGTGAACGGTCGCGTGCTGCCTGGGAACACGCACTTTGCGTACAGGAGGCGCTCAGCATGGAGGCTCGGCTACAGCGCTCCGATGGTGAGTTCCGCTGGCATCTCATCCGGGCTCAGCCCGTGCGAGACGACGCAGGTCTCCTCGTGAAGTGGATGGGCACTTCGACCGACGTGCACAGCGTCAAGGAAGGCCTCGCTGCGAGTGAACAGCGCCTGCGGCTTGCGCAGGCGGTCGCCCAGATCGGCGCGTGGGAGCTCCAGCCCGATGCCGAGTCGATTCACTTCTCTCCGGAGAGCTACGAGCTGTTCGGCCTCGCCGTGAACGCGCCCGTCAATCCGTATCAACAGTGGCTCAGTCTCATCGATCCTCGCGACCGGCATGCCGTGCGGGATCTCATCGAGCAATGCAATCTATCTGAAACAGCGGAAGTCGAGTATCGGTACCGGCATCCGTCCCGCGGACTGCGCTGGATACATTGCCGCGCGGGCCGATTCGATGACAGTGTCCCCAGGCTGATTGTCGGAATCAGTCTCGATGTTACTCAGCGGCGGACGGCCGAAGAAGCGCTAAAAGACGTCAATCAGCGCAAAGACGAGTTTCTGGCGATGCTCGCCCACGAGCTACGCAATCCTCTTGCGCCGATCCGCAATGCCGCTCAGATCCTCCGTGCCCATTCGACGGAAGAACCCGAGCTCGAGTGGGCGCGTACCGTCATCGAGCGACAAACACAGCACCTCGTTCGGCTGGTCGACGACCTGCTCGACGCGTCACGCATAGTGCGCGGGAAAATAGTCCTGAAAAAATCCACGATGGAGATCTCTGAGCTGATTCAGCACGCCGTGGATACCAGCCAGCCGCTCATCCGATCGCGCCGACATCATCTCCACGTGACCCTGCCGCCGGGCTCGCTCACTATCGAGGGCGATTTGACGCGCCTCGCGCAGGCTCTCGCGAATTTGTTGAACAACGCTGCCAAGTACACGGATGAGGGCGGGCAAATATGGCTGGACGTCTCGACTGACACGCGAGACGTGGTGCTGCGGGTCCGTGACTCAGGGCCCGGCATAGCACCAACACTACTGCCACACGTGTTTGATCTGTTCACGCAGGCCGAACGCCCACTCGATCGTGCCCAAGGGGGGCTTGGTGTCGGCCTCACGCTGGTGAAGGTACTCATCGAGATGCACGGCGGCACGGTAGAGGCCCGGAATGCGCCCGCGGAGTCGCTCGCGGAATCGGCGGCCAGGCAAGGCTTGGCCCCCGGGCACGGCGCCGAATTCATCATCCGGCTGCCCGCGCAGACCGCTGGCGCCGCGAAATCGACAGCGGCTCGCGCCGGCGTTACTCACGCGCAGGCCGCCATGCCCGCGGGTGAGAGGCCGATGAGAATTCTCGTCGTAGATGACAATGTCGACGCGGCTGACAGCATAGCGTTGTTGTTAGGTATGGATGGGTTCGATGCGCGCAGCGTGCACGGCTCGCTAGCAGCTCTCGACACGGTGGGATCATTCAAGCCCGATGTCGTGCTGCTCGATATCGGTCTGCCAGTACTGGATGGCTATGAAGTTGCGCAACGACTGCGCGTCTTCAGGTGGGAGCAGCCCATCCGTATCGTTGCGTTGAGCGGCTATGGACAGCAGGCGGACCGGGAGAAAGCGGCACGCGCCGGTTTCGACGACTACCTGGTGAAACCGGTTGAACCCACAGCACTGACCGAGTTTCTGCGCTCGTTGCACTAGACGCCCGGGCACCGGCTGTTAAGCTGGGCCTCTTCATGAGCAATGCGTTTTCAGTTCTGCGTTACCGCGATTTCACGGTATATGCAGCGGCACGATTTTGCACGACCCTTGCCTGGGAGATGTTGGGCGTCGCCGTCGGCTGGCAGGTGTACCAGCTCACGCACAATCCGCTCGATCTCGGGTTCGTAGGTCTCGCGCAATTCCTGCCGTTCGTGCTGCTGGTGCTGCCTGCGGGCTACGTTGCCGATCATGCCGACCGGCGGTTGGTGCTGGTAGGTGCTTACGGCACGCAGGGAATCTGCGCCGGTCTGCTTTTGTGGTTCACCTTGTCCGGCGCGACGCAAGTCTGGCCTGTGTTTGTTGCAATGACCCTGTTCGGTGCCGCCCGCGCATTCTCAATGCCGGCCTCGCAGGCGATGACCCCCAACCTCGTTCCTCCCGAGGCATTTCCCAAAGCGGTGGCGTTCAATTCCGTACTGCTCGAAATAGCCGGCATCACCGGTCCGTCCCTGGGGGGCGTGCTTTACCTGCTCGGACCGTCGGTCGTCTACAGTGTTGGTTTCGGCCTGGTCGCGCTGGTCGTTGCTTTGATCTCCACGATCAAACCAGTACGGGCAACACGTTCGACCGATGACGGCGTCGGCGCGGACCTGCTCGGCGGTCTGCGTTTCGTTCTGCACAGACCTACGGTGCTGGGCGCAATTTCGCTCGACCTGTTTGCCGTATTGTTTGGCGGCGCGACTGCGCTCCTGCCGGCGTTTGCCAGCGATATATTGCACATCGGCCCCGCCGGACTCGGCGTTCTGCGCACGGCGCCGGGTGTCGGCGCGGCACTGACCGCGCTCGCAGTTGGTCTGGCGCCCATCGAGCGTCACGTTGGGAAATGGCTGTTTGGAGGCGTCGCGTTATTCGGCGCCGCCACGATCGTCTTCGGGCTCTCGAAATCATTTTCGGTATCCCTGGTCGCGCTGGTCCTCCTCGGCGCGGGTGACATGGTGAGTGTCTACGTCCGCCACTTGCTCGTGCAGCTCGAAACACCAGACGCCATCCGCGGCCGCGTGAGCGCCGTGAGCTCGATGTTCATCGGCGCGTCCAACGAGCTCGGAGAGTTCGAATCGGGCGTGACCGCTCGGTGGTTCGGGCTGGTGCGCGCGACTGTCCTCGGCGGGGTCGCCACTCTCGTTGTGATCGGCGTTTACCTGAAGCTTTTTCCCGACCTGCGCCGCCTCGACCGGTTCAAGCGACCCCCCTAAGCGCTTTACCGGATACCTGTATAGGCGTACAGTTCACTCCCCATGAGCCACGAAATTCCAGGCAAAAAAGCCCTCAAAGGCCGGGGCGCGCTCTCCAATCCCGCTGGTCGCTTCGAACGGACCGGAGTCGAGTCCGTCGATGACGGTTGGTATGTCGAGGAGCAGGCCGACAGTGTCGACACGACCCTGGAACCCGACCGCGCCAAAAGCGTGATCAGCCGGAACGACTCCCCCGACATCGGATTCGAGCAGTCGATCAACCCGTATCGGGGATGCGAACATGGATGCACCTATTGCACTTGGGGTGAAACCCCCGTCCTGATGGCGGACGGCACCACGCGCGCACTCGCGGACGTTCGCGTGGGCGACTCGATCTACGGTACGGTCCGCGACGGTTGGTACCGACGCTACGTAAAGACGCGGGTCCTGGCCCATTGGAGCGTCATCAAGAGCGCGTACCGCATTACGCTCGAGGACGGCACCGAGCTGGTTGCTAGTGGAGATCATCGATTTCTGACCGAACGTGGGTGGAAATTTGTAACCGGCACCGAAAGCGGAAAAGATCAGCGGCCGCATCTCACGACGAACAACAAGCTCATGGGCACCGGGGCGTTTGCCGCCGCGCCCTCGAAGAACGACGAGTATCGACGTGGATATTTGTGTGGCCTGATCCGCGGCGATGGGACGATCGGCGAATATTTGCAATTCAGTTACACTGGAAGCTGGAGTCCTCGCCACCACTTTCGACTCGCGCTGTGCGATATGGAAGCGCTGGATCGGGCCCAAAACTGGCTGCAACAAGAGAGCGTCGAGACCCGGCGGTTTGCGTTCAGCGCCGCATCCGCGAATCGCAGAGCGATGCATGCCATCGGCGCGCAGTCAAGCCGGCACGTCAAGTCGATCCGAGAGCTGATCGCCTGGCCCACCTTGACATCTCGTTCGTGGCACGCCGGTTATCTTGCTGGCATCTTCGATGCCGAGGGTAGCTACAGTCAGGGAGCTCTGCGCTTCTCCAACTCCGACTGGGACATCATCGGCTGGATCAAGGATTCGCTCCGCGTCCTTGATTTCAAGTTTGTCGTCGAGCCTGGTGGTCTCGGAGTTAACAAACCCGTCAAGGTTGTCCGCCTGCTCGGCGGCCTGCGTGAGCACCTGCGATTCTTCCACACCGTCGATCCAGCAATCTCACGCAAGCGCGATATCTCGGGGCAATGCGTGAAGAGCGAGGCCGAACTGGGAGTCGCTTCGATCACGCCTCTGCGCGGCGCCATGCGGCTCTATGACATCACGACGGGCACCGAGGACTTCATTGCCAACGGCGTGGTCAGCCACAACTGTTACGCTCGTCCCAGTCACGCATACATGGGCCTTTCGGCCGGACGTGATTTCGAGACGCGGTTGTTCTACAAGGCGGACGCCGCGAAAGTGTTAGAGGGCGAGCTCGCGCAGCGATCGTACGTATGTAAGCCCATAATGCTGGGGTCCAATACGGACCCGTATCAGCCTGCCGAACGGCGCATGCTCGTCACTCGGTCTATTCTGGAAGTGTTGGCTCGTTGCCGCCATCCCGTCTCCATCGTCACGAAGGGCGCACTGGTGGTGCGCGACATCGACATCCTCTCCGATCTCGCGCGAGACAATCTGGTGAGCGTCACGGTGAGCATCACGTCACTGGATCCCGAAATTAAACGTACACTGGAGCCGCGCGCCGCGTCGCCGCAGGCAAGGCTGCGCGCTGTCAAACAACTGTCGCAGGCAGGTGTTCCGGTTGGAATTCTCGTGGCGCCTGTCATACCTGCGCTGACCGATCACGAGATGGAGCGGATCATGGAAGCCGCGGTCGAAATGGGCGCGCGGTGGGCAGGTTACGTGATGCTTCGGCTTCCCTACGAGGTCAAGGATTTATTCCGTGAGTGGCTGGCCGAGCACCATCCACAACGTGCAGCGCATGTCATGTCGTTGATTCAGGACGTCCGCGGCGGCCGCGACAACGATCCGAATTTCGGCTCGCGCATGCGCGGTACGGGACCCGTAGCGCAGCTCATCCGCAACCGATTCAACGTCGCGCACCGGCGCCTCGGGCTCGCTGCGCTCGCGCGTTCGGAGCTGAATTCCTCGCTGTTCCATCCTCCCGGGCCTGCCGGCGACCAGCTGGATCTCGGGTTCTGATCCGCCGCAACACGCGTACCGCGAAGTCAGCGCACCGCGTGTTGTACAAACAATTTCTTCGCTCGCCCCGGTAGTACTCACAGGCTCCAGCCCGCGACAGAAATTAAAACAAAGACGGCCAACTAACATCGAATTGATGCCGATCATGGCCACGTGAGTTGCCATACGTAATCGTCCCAACGCGAGCCACCGAAGGTCCGCAGGACGAACGCAGATGTAACTGCCGCCGGGCTGTCCGGTCTGCTGATCTGTGTTGGTCCCGGTCCCGGTCGCGGTCCGTGGTTCGCGAGGCGAGTGCGCTACCGCGGCAGCTATCACGCTGCGCTGCCAGCGGCTCTTTATGTTTTTCTGCACCTCGCTGCACGTATCCGCAGCTGAAAGGCCACATCATGAACACTTCCACCGACATCGCTCACGCTAGAAAAGAGGAGCCGGCGCTGCGGCGCCTCGGCAAATTTGCGCTGACCGCCGCCGTCTGTGCCCTGGCCGCGGTCTCCCAGCCGAGCTGGTCACAGGCACCCAGCGCCGATGACATCAACTTCCTGGAACAGAACTCGATGCTTTTCCAGTCGGACCAGGAGGCCGACAAGATCTCCGGTATGGGCGTGCAGTGGCACGACGACTTCAGCCAGCCAAAGCCGCTGCAGTTGGTACAGGAGGCCTCGGTCTGGTTTCTATATTACCCGGCCTCCGTGATCACGAAGCCGGGGTCGTCCATCATCGGCACGTGGGCCGACCCACAGTTTTGGAGCGTCAATCATGACGTCGGAATCACGCTGTTGCATACCGACCCCGTTCAGCGCGCGGGCGGACTCAACGGAAGGACATTCACCCCGACAATCGACGGATATTTCGACCGCATCGGGCTGGACGTCGCCCCCGAGCTCGGGACGGAAAACGAATACAAGCAAATGGTCACCAACGCGGCGCAGCAACAAGCGTCCATTGGCTCGGATCTCGTACCCTTGCACTCCGGCCTGGGTCCCGACTTCCGGCTCGCTGAGCTGGCGTACAAGGACTATCCAGGCCTATATGACATGGTCGAGATCGCCCAGCAGGACTGGGGACTGTTGCCGGCGGTCAATGATCCCTTTGGGCACGCCCTCGTTCCGGTAGATGTAGCCGTACAGCTGAAGCAGAAAGGATACATCCCCGGTCTCATCCATTCCGCCGATGCCGACCCGCAGGCCAACACCTGGAGCGGCTGGAGCGCCACGCCTGAGGTAACCGGAGTCGATGGCAAGAACCGGCGGTGGGTGTATCTCCACATCTTCAAGCCAGCCCAGCCGGCGTACAACTGGCTGGATCCTTCCATGGCGGCGCAACGCGTGCAATTTGGCGACACCGGCCGACACATCGTTGACCGCGGGACAAAGGTCCTGCGCCTCGACGCCGACACGTTCCTTGGGCTCGAGCCGCAGCCGAACAGCACGATGGCGCAGGATTACCTGACACCGCTGGCGAACAACAACACGGCCGAGATTTCGTTCTTTGCCCGTAAGCTCGGCGGGTTTACCTACCAGGAGTTTGCCGCTCCGCTCGCCCAACTCAAGCAATTCGCCCCGAACGGCCCTGACCTGTCCTACGACTTCTTCACCCGCGCGGAGTGCCTCTACGCGCTGATCAATGGTGACGTGCTGCCTCTGCGGCTCGCGCATCACTTCCTGCTGGATGCTGGCGTTCAGTCAGGCACGCTCGTCCACGACCTGCAGAACCACGACGAGATCACCTTCCAGCTGTTCGAGCTCGGCTCCCA
>JAQGOF010000171.1 GCA_028293745.1 Gammaproteobacteria bacterium
GGCTTGGCGGGCGGGATCGTTGTGATAAGATCGCGACCCCAAAAATCAGGGCAGGTCGCTGATCCGCCACTTTCTTTTTTGAGGCAGCGCGCCCGTAGCTCAGTTGGATAGAGTGCCTGGCTACGAACCAGGAGGTCGGGAGTTCGAATCTCTCCGGGCGCGCCAATTAATCCCTGATTGCTCAATGAGTTAGCGCCATTCACTGGTGCAAAGCGTCCACCCCTGCCCCTTAATTCTCCCTGCTCACAAATCCGAAAGGCCCTGATTGACGTCTTATTGACTGGGTGTCGATCTGACATCGCGACATGAAAGGAGGCGCCGGCCAGATGGATGAGAGCGAATTGCGCGCCAAGGCCCGGGAGGCGATTCGAAGCAGAAGGCTGCCCAACCGCGCACCGGAACGCATGTGGGGAGGGCCGGGCGTCGGCGCTTCCTGTGTGATTTGTGATACACCTGTGAAGCGCGACGAGGTCGAATTCGAGCTGGAGTTCGCCCCGGATGGCGGTGATCCCGGCCCGCGAAATTATCATGTCCACGTGCGATGTTTCGCGGCATGGGAGTTCGAACGTCCCGTGAACAGTCGCGTCGTGCCAGTGTTGAGCAATGACGGCACGATGGCCGACTGTGAGCGCGACACCATCTCCAGATAATGACCAGTGTGACGGCACGGCTGGAGCTCTCGGCGATCTACTGTATGCCGATAAGTCGAAGCCTTTCGTACGCGAAGAGCAGTGGGTCGGGCTTGTCCGATCCATCGCCGCGCGCGATCAGGTTGCGCTTCATGCGCTGTACGAACGGATGCATCGCGTCGTATTTACCTTAATCATGCGAATCACTAACAACCGCGAGACTGCCGAAGAGCTGACGCTGGACGTGTTTCACGACGTATGGCGACGGGCGCCCCAATACGATGCTGCTGGCGGTTCTGTTGTGGGATGGATCGTGAATCAGGCGCGCTCCAGAGCTATCGATCGGGTGCGGTTCGTGCCGGAAGGAGTTGGAGTCCCTGCGACCGGTCGTTGACTCCTTCGTGTCCTGGCCGACCGACCTGCTGCGACCAGCGGAATCGCTGTGGGGACGCCTTGCACAACGCATCTGTGCCGGGACGGGCGGGGAACCGGTGTTGCCAGCGACACAGCATTGGTCAGAACCAGAATGGGAAGAGGTGGCGCCCGGTATCTCATGCAAACTGCTAGCGACCGATACTGAGAATGATCGCGTCAGCATGCTGGTACGGCTCGCGCCGGGAGCCGACTATCCACCTCACAGCCACGGGGGAGTCGAAGAGTTGCATCTACTGCACGGCGATCTGTGGATAGACGACAGGAAACTCTATCCAGGCGATTACAATCGCGCGGAGCGGGGCACCGCTGATAAACGTGTGTGGAGCGAGACCGGGTGCACCTGCGTTCTCGTTACCTCCACTCGAGACGTACTTCGCTGATCACCCGGGTGCGGGCGACCGCAGTGCTCCAGGCCGCGCCATCTTTTTCGATCAGGGCTACGACGTCGCACGGTCCAGGACGATAGCGGCAGCCTGGAAGTCTCCTTTGAGCATCAGCTGGATCCCGTCGGACATCCAATAACCGCCGCTTGCTTCCACCGGCGTGCCTTCTTCCGGTTTCCCCGCCAGCACGCGCAAACGATAGCGTGCCTGCGGGTCGAGGCTCTTCAGGTGGATTCGAGGATAGGGGTAGAGCATGCTGCTCGAGTGGAGAAAGGCAAACAGCACGGCCTGCCGACCATCCGAGGAAATGGATTGCGTGGCCGAGTACGGGCTGCCGTCGCGTGGCGAGATCAGCCGGTACAAGCGGCCCTGCTGCACGGTCATGCGGATGCCCTTGTAGTCGGCGATGAGCCGCTTCGCGGTCTGGACATCCTGCTCCCGCCAGCGCGTGAGGTCCGCGCCGACTCCGAGCGATCCCTGCATCGCTGAGAGGAAGCGATACTCCAGCGAGGTGCTGCGCTGATTGACCCAGTTAGGTGAGTCTGTCACCCACGCCATCATCACTCCGGGCGTATGGGCGTACGTGAAGCCGTCCTGGATGCTCAGTCGATCGAATGGGTCGGTGTTGTCGGAGGGCCAGACCTCGTCGGTGAAGCGCATTATCCCGAGATCCACCCGGCCGCCGCCACCGGAGCAGGACTCGATCTCCAGCTTTGGATGCCGTTCGCGCAAGCGCTGCAGGATCCAGTACAGGTTCTCAACATAACTGACGTAGAGCTTCTGCTGGTCCTCGGGCTTCTGCCCGGGCCAACCCGGCTCGGCCCAGTTACGGTTGTAGTCCCACTTGAGGAAGCCAATGTCGTTCTGCGTCACCAGCTCATCCAGGACGCGAAACAGGTGATCGCGCACGTCCTGGCGCGCGAGATTGAGGACTAACTGGTTGCGTGCCTCTGTACGTGGGCGCCCGGGGAAGTTCAGCACCCAGTCCGGATGCCGCCGGTACAGATCGCTGTCGGGATTGACCATCTCCGGCTCGACCCACAAGCCGAAGTCCATTCCGAGCGCATGGACTCGCTCGATGAGCGGTTGCAGCCCGCGCGGGAATTTTCGGCGGTTGACGATCCAGTCGCCGAGTCCGGCACGGTCGCTATCGCGCGCCCCGAACCAACCGTCGTCCATCACGAAACGCTCGACGCCGATCTGCGCCGCCATTTCGGCCAGCTTCATCTGTCCGGCTTCAGTGAGGTTGAATTCCGTTGCTTCCCAGGAGTTGTACAGCACGGGACGCGCTCGGGGGTGCGGCGCCTGCGGCAGCACGTGCGTGAGCTCAAAGCGATGCAGCAGGCGGGACGCCTCGCCCAGACCACCTTGTGTGTAGCCGGCGAAGAAAACCGGACTCTCGAGAGCCGCGCCGGCCGCGAGCCGGTAAGAAAAATCAAAAGGGTTGTAGCCCCCGGTCACACGGATCCGGCGCTTGACGTCCGGCTCCACGGTGATGCGCCACGAGCCGCTCCACGCCAGAGCGCCGAACCATACGGGCCCGGACTCCTCGCTCGTTCCTGCGCGCGCCAGCGCAAACCACGGATTGTTCTGATGACCCGTGGAGCCCCGACGGCTCTCGAGTACGGTCTGGCTGGCGAGCACCGGCCTGCGATCCAGATGCCACTCGGCCGCCCATCGCCCCGAGAGCGAATGCAATAGGTAGTCATCTCCCGCCGGGAGGTTCCATGTTGCCGCCGCCGACTGCTGCACAAACAGCGCTTTGCCCGTATGGTTCTCGATGCGCGCGGAGCGCGCGAGGATTCCCGAATCCGGATCGATGTCGTAGCGTAACTGGACGCGCACGTCTCGCGAGACGTCCTTGAGCAGCACCACCAAATGCGCGCCGTTGACGGTGTGTGAGAGGTAATGCAGCACCAGATCGCGATTTCCATCGGGAAAGCTGATTTTGAGCGCTGGCTCCGTGTACAAGGCTGATCCCCAGGCGGGATATTCCTGCGGCGTCGCGCCGGTGGACGGGTCGAAGGAGGACGGCGCCGCATCGGACTTCGCAGCCGGCAAGACATCGTCAGCGCCAAGCCGCCCGCCCCAGTATAAAGACTGCAGCTCACCGCGCTCATTGACGCCGAACGCGTAGGTGACCTGCTCCGCGCTCAACTCAAACACGCGGGTGGACTCGTCATACCGGATCGGGGCAGCGGCCGGTTCCGCCTGCGCGGCGGGAATCGATGCCAGGCACACGAAGATCATAGAGACGCGGGCACGGGTCACGGTGTCATTCTCCAGTCGCGTACGCCGCACGGTGCCCTCCAGTATGAGGCACTGACGGGCATAAGCAGGTTTCGGGCGGGAGGGCACGCTAATGCGGCGCGCGTCTTCAGTTCGTAGTGAGTACCTCGAGTGGGCCGCCGGCGGGCATTCGTCCGTGAATGGACCCGCCGGACTGTCACGTTGCGATGCTTGCGCATGCCTCGTGGCAAGGCTGACTGCAGATCAGAAGTTCACGCGCACGCCGAGCGAGTAACGCCGTCCGAAGTTCATGAAATTGTCGAACTCGTTGCCGTAGCGGTCGTACTGCTGCAGGACGGCATCGGTCAGGTTCGAGCCCTCGAGCACCACCAGCATATTGTCCATGACCTTGTAGCTCGCCTGCGCATCGAGCTGGCCGTAGGGTTTCGTGTTCACCGTCGGCGCGGTCGAGGCCAGGAAGGCATCGCGATGGTTGTACGCAAGGCGCAGCCCGACCGGCCCCTTGTCATAGAACACGATGAGGTTCTGCGAGTTGCCGAGACCCGTGAGGGCGAACGTCTGCGTAGTATTCGCCGTGTCCATCACGGCGTTGCTGTGCATGAAGGTCGCGTTGGCAGTGAAGCCGAGGCCGTCGAAGGGCGCCGGCAGCCAGGTAAAGGTATGCTGGATCGCGGTCTCGAGTCCTTGCGCATAGGCCGATTTTGCGTTGGTGGGCGTGTTGAACAGGAAGGTCCCGGTGTTGTTCGGGAAGGCCGCCGAACCTGAGGAGTTGGCCAACGGCACCGCGAGCGAGACGTACTCGTTGACGACGAAGTCGCTGATGTTCTTGCGGAAGGCGCCGAGGGAGACGTAGCCGGACTTATTGTAGTACCACTCCAGGGACAGATCGTAGTTGTCCGACCGATATGGCTTCAGGTTCGGGTTGCCGCCGCTCGCCTGCAGCTCGCCTGGCCGCAGCACGTCGTAGCTCACCGTTGGCCGCATGTCGCTCAGGTTCGGACGCGTCAGTGAACGCGAGGCCGCAGCGCGCGCGATCAACTCGTCGGTCAGATTGATCTTGAAGTTGAAGCTGGGCAGGAAGTTGTTGTAGCTGTGCGAAGCCGAGACATACAGCTGCTGCCCGTTGTCGGCATAGACGGGATTGTAGATCGTCGGGTCGTTTGCCACCGGCAGCAGATCCAGCAGCACCCTCGAGTACCCGAAGGCGGTCTCCCGCGTGTGCACGTAGCGGCCGCCGAGGTTTGCGGACCAGGGCTTGTCGGCGAGCGTACCGCGGAAGTCCATCTGCAAGTAAAAGGCGGAGATCTTCTCTCTGTTCTGGTAGGAGCCGGAGTTGGGTACCGGCAGAAATCCGTTCGCTCCGCCGGAGGTCAGGTTGGCGGCCGCGGTTCCTGGCGGACTGCCCGTCGCCGCGTCCTCGGCGGCCAGGGCTGCCGGGCTCGAGAGGTACGCGAAGTACTGGCCCGGGTTGTAGGTCAGCCACTGCGTGGGGAAGCTGCCGCCGTACGCCGCGCCGAAGCCGCTGCCCCCGTTATAGACACTGAACAGGCTGGCAGGAGCCGGGATGTTGTAGCCGCAGTAGGTGCAGTACGCGTTGCCGCCGGTCTGCTCGTCGATCGCCTTCAGGTCGCGGTCCTGATAATACAGTCCGAAACGCAGATCCTGCACGACCGACATCTGCACCTTCCAGGTGCCGTCGATCCGGCCCTCGTTGATCGTGTCGCTGTCATCGTGCGCTTCCTGCTTGACGAAGTGCGTCATCGCCAGGCCCGGGTCCGTAAAGGTGTTGGCGGGAATACCCAGGCTGGGAATGCCGGAGGTCGACAGACTCGGCAGGCCGATTCCACCATTGCCCGTGTAATTCACGACGTTGCGGAAGCCGGTGACCGTGAAGTAGCGCGGGTCCACGCTCCCGGCCGCGACGTTCTTCGCGCTCGAGGCGTCGAATGTCAGGTTCAGGCGCTCGTCTTTGCTGCTCCAGTTCGCGTTCAGTCCGATGGCCTTGAGCGTATCCGGGGTCCGTATGGTGTCGTTCCCGTGCTCGCGGATGAAATCGGTGTGCGCCTGGTCCGTAGTCGTGAAGCTCGTGAGCACGCCGTTAGGATCGAGCGTGCCACTGGCGATCTGTTGGTTGTCGAAGTAGAAGCCGACGGCAGTGGTTTCGGAATGGATCTTGTAGCTGTCGTACAGGCCGTCCAGAGTCAGCAGTGTCTGATCGTTGGGCCGCCACTGCAGTACGCCGGTCGCGCCCAACCGCTTGCGCACGCTGTCGATCGTCTGGACATCGAGCTGCTGCGGCATGTAACCATGGGGATCGCCGGGGAGCAGCGGGAAATCCGTGGCCACCCAGTTGCCGGTGGCAACCTGGTTGGTACGCGCGTGCCGCTCCTGCATGGACAGCGATGCGAGTGCGCCGAATGTGCCGTCCGCGAACGTATCGCTCAACAGCACGAAGCCTTGTGGCGCCGCCTTCCCGGACAGCTGGTCATACTCCCCTTTGGCGCTCAGGATGCCCTTGAAGCCCTTCAGGTCCAGGGGGCGCGGCGTGTGCAGATTCATCAACCCGCCGATGCCGCCATCGATCTGCGAGGCCGCGGAGGTCTTGTACACGTCGGCGCCGTTGATCAGCTCCGCCGGCAGGACGTCGAAATCGAAGGAGCGGTTACCCGTCTGGGTCGGCAGCGTTCGGCCGTTGACCAGCACGGTATTGAAAGTCGGCCCGAACCCGCGGATCGTGACCGTTTGACCTTCGCCGACCTGGTTGCGGTCGATGGCCACGCCGGTGATTCGCTGCAGCGATTCGGCCACGTTCGCATCGGGGAATTTGCCGATGTCCTCAGCGGAGATGGAATCAACGACGACATCAGCATCTCTCTTGATATCCATGGCGCGCTCGAGACTGGCGCGGATGCCGGTAACAACTATTTCCTGAAGCTCCGACCCCGAGGCCTCCGAGCCGGCAGACGGCCGTGCCGGCTGCGAAGACTCGGCCGGACTGGTCTGGCTGTGTGCGGCTCCAGCGAAGGCGCCAAGGGCGAGGGCCATCGCCCCGCCGTTGCGCAAAACATGGCTGAAGTATTGTTGCGATTTCCTCACCTTTATTTCCCCCTCGATGAACGAAGACTGTCGTGTGTGGCAAGTTCGGCGTGCACGCTGCAGCGCCAAAAGAGGTATATATCATATAAATCTGATGTAATAGTCAAGCCACGTGCGAGGAGCCAGATCTGTGCTACAACAAGGGCGGTTTCGAGTCTAACGACTGTCGATCACCAGTCGCGCGGGCGCCAGACCGGCGCCCGTCGCGACCACCTGGATCTGGCCGGCCTCGCGGGGGCTGGAGCGCACGATCAGTAGAGCGAGCCCGTTGAATGCCTTGCGATAGTTGGCGTGAAAGGGCTCGGCGGTCGCCGGGTTGCCGTTGTCGACGGCAGCAATCTTACGTGCTCCCCATACCTGAAAGCGCACCATGTTGGGCTCGGCGGCTATGAATCCGGACGGAGCCAGCAGGCTGATGACCAGGGAGGACGGCGAGCCTGCGCGGGTCGCGGATGTGCAGCACAGGATGGGCCGGCAGCTTTGGATTGATTAAGTCTCATTTATATTATAAAAAGCGCCAGCCGATGGTCAAGCAACTTGCCCATTGGTGGCCAAGCAACCCGCGTGGTACATTAATCATATAAATGAGCAAAGAGAAAAAGCCGCTTCGCAGCAGCAGGAGCTACGGACCCAAGGACAAGGACGGCTTCATTCATCGCAGCTGGATGAAGAGCCAGGGGCTGCCGCAGGATGCCTTCGACGGCCGGCCCGTCATTGGTATCTGCAACACCTGGTCCGAGCTCACGCCGTGTAACGCGGGGCTGCGGGATGTCGCAGATTACGTGAAACGCGGCGTTTGGGAGGCTGGCGGAGTGCCGCTCGAATTCCCGGCCATGTCTCTGGGCGAGACACAGATGCGCCCCACGGCCATGTTGTTTCGCAACCTGTTGGCGATGGAGGTCGAGGAGTCGATTCGCGCCAATCCGATCGATGCGGTCGTTCTGCTCGGTGGCTGCGACAAAACCACGCCGGGTCAGTTGATGGGCGCTGCCAGCGTCGATCTGCCGACGTTGGTCGTGTCAACCGGCCCGATGTTGAACGGCAAATTCCGCGGGCGTGACATCGGCTCCGGCACGGATGTCTGGAAATTCAGTGAGGACGTGCGCGCGGGGAAGTTGTCGCTCAACGAATTCATGGCCGCCGAATCAGGCATGTCCCGGACGCCTGGAACGTGCATGACCATGGGCAGCGCCTCGACGATGGCCTGCATGATGGAGGCGATGGGCCTGGCGTTGCCCTTCAATGCAACGACACCCGCGGTCGATGCGCAGCGTCGCCGGATAGCGCACGAGAGTGGCCGATTGATAGTGCAGATGGCCCGCAATGACGTGCGGCTGTCGAAGATACTGACGCGCAGCGCATTCGAGAATGCCATCCGGGTGCTGAGCGCAATCGGCGGTTCCACCAACGCGGTCATTCACCTGTTGGCGTTTGCGGGCCGGTTGGGGATCCCGCTCGAGCTGGCCGAGTTCGATCGGCTGTCGGCGGACGTTCCGCTACTGGTCGATCTGCAGCCCTCGGGACGGTTCCTGATGGAGGACCTGCACTACGCGGGAGGCCTGCCGGCCGTGCTGAAGGAGCTCGCGCCCCTGCTTGATGTGACTGCCCCCACGGTCCGGGGCGAGCCCCTCGGTGCCAGCTTCGCGGCGGCCGAATGTTACAATCGCGATGTCATCAGAACGATCGCCGAACCTGCGAACCCCGTCTCGGGGATTTGGGTGTTGAAGGGTAACCTGTGTCCAAACGGCGCAGTCGTGAAGCCGAGCGCGGCCAGTCCCTCGCTGTTTTCTCATCGTGGCCGCGCCGTCGTGTTCGAGTCGATAGAGGACCTGCGTACGCGAATCGACGATCCGGGCCTCAACGTGACAGAGCAGTCGGTGCTGGTTTTGAAAGGCTGCGGGCCCAAGGGCTATCCAGGAATGCCCGAGGTGGGCAACATGCCCTTGCCACGTAAGCTCCTGGAACGGGGGATGCGGGACATGCTGCGCATTTCCGACGCACGCATGAGTGGCACTGCGTTCGGTACTGTGGTGCTGCACGTGGCGCCGGAGGCTGAGGCTGGAGGCCCCCTGGCCCTCGTGCAGGACGGTGACGAGATTCTTTTCGATGGCCCGAAACGCCAGCTGGAATTACTCGTCGCGCCAGAGGAGCTCGCGGTGCGCGCGGAGGCCTGGAGGAAGCGCCGCCCTGTACCGAAGTATTCGCGCGGCTACTACAGTCTGTACGTACAACATGTGCTGCAGGCGGATAAGGGGTGCGATCTCGATTTCCTGACGGGCGCCAGCGGCAGCACGGTCGAGCGGGAATCCCACTGATGGGTAATCTCCGTTTTGTCGCCGGTGACTGGGGCACGAGCAACCTGCGTCTGTTCCTGTGCGATGACAGCGGCGCGGTGCTCGAGTCTGCCGGTGGCCCCGGGGCGGCTGATGGCCACTTTGCGGATGTCTTCGATTCTCTCGTGGCGAAATGGACCTCGCACCCGGAAGAATTACCCGCGGTGTTGTGCGGAATGGTCGGCTCCAGCATTGGCTGGATTCAGGCGCCCTATCTCGCCTGCCCGGCAAGACCGGAAGACATCGCAACCGCTTGCGCAACGCTGCGTGACGGTCACATTCGGATCATTCCCGGCCTTTCCTGCCGCAATCGCTTTGACGCACCCGATTTCATGCGTGGGGAGGAGACCCAGATCCTGGGCGCGATGGAATTGCAGCCGGCCTTGCGCCAGGGGCGGCGGCTGCTGTGCCTGCCCGGTACCCACACGAAGTGGGTCATGTTGGAAGACGGTGCGGTGATCGAGTTTCTGACGGCCCCGACGGGCGAGCTCTTTACTCTGTTACGCGATCGCAGCGTGTTGGTGCGTGAACGCGGCGCCGCCGCGGACTCCAGCGCCCCTGCCTTCAGGCTCGGCCTTGCGCAGGTTGACCGGTTTTCCCAGGCACAGGTACTGCACCGACTGTTCGAGTGCCGCAGCCGCAGTCTCGACGGGGAGCTGGCGCCGCAGCAGGTGGCCTCGTTCCTGTCGGGCCTGCTGATCGCCAGCGATATCGCCGGAGCCTTGGACGTGTTCGGGAACTCTATCGTCGTCCGCGCGGTACACCTGATAGGCTCACCTGAACTGATGGAGCTTTACGCGGCGGGTCTCGGACTGCAGCATTACGAGACGAGAAGCACGGATGGTTCCCTCGCGTCCGTCGCTGGTCTGGCGCAGGTACGACGACAACTGACACGTGGGTCGATGGCCAATGCAAATTGAATCAGCAGTAGGAGAATCCGCACTCGTTGCCATCCTGCGCGGCGTCGAGCCGGCGCGGGTCGTCGAAATCGCAGGCACGCTATGTGCCACGGGTATTCGGATCATCGAAGTGCCTCTCAACTCGCCCGATCCGTTCGCAAGTATTGCCGCGCTGGCGGCGGCTCACGGGTCCGCCTGCCTGATCGGGGCGGGTACTGTGCTCGATCTGGAGGCCGTTCGCAGAACACACGCGGCGGGCGGTCGTCTCATCGTTGCGCCGAATTGCGATCCTGAAGTTATCCGGGGTGCCTTGCAGATGGGCATGCAGGTATTGCCCGGGATCGCCACGGCCACGGAAGCTTTCAGCGCCATCCGTGCCGGGGCGACGCAACTGAAACTTTTTCCGGCGGTGACTTACGGTCCGCGGCACTTGCAGGCGCTGCGCGCCGTGCTTCCGGCGGACGTCAGAGTGTTTCCAGTCGGCGGTGTTGGAGCTGCGGAGATTCCTGCCTGGCTCAGCGCCGGCGCCGCCGGCTTTGGCTTCGGATCAGAGTTGTTTCGTCCCGAATACGATCTGCCTGAAATCGAACGGCGCGCACGTGAGCTCGTGCAAGCGCTGCGGACGGCACGCCAGCTCTGATTACGAGCGGATGCGGATAACGAGGGGGCTGAGTGACAATTTCATCGTTGGATGGCTGGATCGTCGCAATATATGCCGTCGGCATCTTCGCGCTGGCGCAATGGGTGTCGCGGGAGCGCGGCGAGCACAAGAAGAATGCCCAGGACTATTTCCTGGCCAGCCGCGCGCTGCCCTGGTGGGCCATTGGCACCTCGCTGATTGCGGCCAACATTTCGGCCGAGCAGATCATCGGCATGTCCGGCTCGGGCTATGTGATCGGGCTCGGCATCGCATCCTACGAATGGATGGCCGCCCTGACCCTGATCATCGTGGGCAAGTATTTTCTGCCGGTGTTCCTGAAGAATGGCATCTATACGATGCCGGAGTTCCTGGAGAGGCGCTACAGCCCGAGTGTCCGGACCGTGATGGCGGTCTTCTGGCTGGGTGTGTATGTCTTCGTCAACCTGACGTCAATTCTATGGCTTGGCGCCACGGCGGTGCATACGGTCGCCGGTGTCGAGGTGCAAACAGCACTCATCGCGCTCGCCGCGTTCGCCGGTGCTTACGCACTATACGGCGGACTGAAGGCGGTTGCGCTCACCGATATCGTCCAGGTGTCACTGTTGGTTATGGGCGGTCTGATCATCAGCTACCTTGCCCTGGACGCCGTATCTGATCACCACGGCGTTCTCGCGGGGTTTCGCGAGCTCACGGCGCACTTCCCTGACCATTTCCAGATGATTCTCCCGGCCACCAATCCCCACTACAAAGATCTCCCCGGCCTGTCCGTGTTGCTCGGTGGACTCTGGGTGATGAACGTGTCCTACTGGGGATTCAATCAATACATCATCCAGAGGGCGCTCGCGGCCAAAAGCATCCGCGAGGCCCAGAAAGGCATCGTGCTGGCGGCATTCCTCAAGCTGCTGATGCCGGTGATCATCGTGCTGCCGGGCATTGCGGCCGTCGCCCTGGCCCCCAACCTGCCGCGCGCGGATGAGGCTTATCCGCACCTGATGGCCCTGCTGCCGACTGGAATTCGCGGCCTGGTGTTCGCAGCCCTGATTGCTGCGATCGTCGCCTCCATGGGATCGAAGATCAACTCGATCGCGACGATCTTCACCATGGATGTCTACCGTGCGGCGTTTCCGCAGACGTCCCAGGAGCGCCTGGTGTTGGTTGGCCGGATCGCCGCCGTGGTGGCGCTCGTCACCGCGGGATTCGCGGCCAAACCCCTGCTCGGCAGCTTCGAGCAGGCATTTCAGTACATCCAGGAGTTCACGGGCTTCTTTACGCCGGGCATTTGCGTAATCTTCCTGCTCGGCCTGTTCTGGCCACGCTGCACCGCCACCGGCGCGCTGGTGGCGGCCGTTGCCTCTGCGGTTCTGTCGTTGGTGCTGAAATTTGCGTGGCCCGAGCTGCCGTTCATGGATCGCGTGGGTGTTGTATTTCTGGCATGCATGGCCATTGCCATCGCGTTGTCGCTCATGGAGCGGCCCCGGGAAGCGGCTTTGAAGGTTGACCTGAAGAACATCGACTATTCGACCAGCGCGGGTTTCAACATCGCAGCGCTGCTCGTCACGGTCATTCTGATCGCGCTCTACGCGATCTGGTGGTAGGTGACATGAATACCAGAGCCGATGCGTTGACGCCGGTCGCCATCCTCCCGGTCCACAATGCCCTGGGGGAGGGGATCCTCTGGGATTCGCGCCGCCAGGTATTGTGGTGGACTGACATCGAGAGCCGGCGCCTGTATCGCCATGACTGGCTGCGCGCCCATACACAGATTCTGGATACGCCCGAGCGGGTCGGGTCGTTTGGTCTGGTGGAGGGGAGCGAGCGGTTGATCACCGCCTTCGAGAGCGGCATCGCGATGTACGACACTCACGACGCAGCTGTGTCATGGCTCTCACGCGACGAGAACCGCGATCCCGCCGTGCGCTTCAATGATGGCCGGGTGGACCGCCAGGGGCGTTTCTGGAGTGGTACGATGGTCGAAGGGGATCAGAGCTCCGCGAGCGGCTGCCTGTATTGCGTCGATGCCACCTTCGGGACCCGCTGTCAGCTCACGGGGGTCAGAATCTCCAACAGCCTGTGCATGAGCCCGGACGGCAGACAGCTGTACTTTGCCGATTCGCCTACGCGAACCATCAGAGTGTTTGAGTTGAATGAGCCGGAGGGCACCTTGGGAGCGTCCCGGATATTCGCACAAACCCCCGCGGGCGCTGATCCCGATGGCGCCACGATCGATGCCGACGGCTGTCTGTGGAGCGCGCACTGGGGTGCGGGCTGCGTGGTCCGCTACACCCCGCAAGGACGGATCGACCGGACGCTGCGGGTTCCTGCTAGTCAACCGACCTGTGTGTGTTTTGCAGGTCCGGACCTCGACGTGCTGTGTGTCACGACGGCCCGCACTGGCCTGAGTGAGACCGCTCTGCTCGGCGAGCCGAACGCCGGGGACGTATTCCTGTACCGGGTGGGTGCACAGGGGCTGCCCGAGGCAGAGTACCGGCCGTGAGCTCGTGGATGCAGGGTCAGAATCTCACCTACGGCATCGCCAATGAGCTGGGGATCGAGATCGTGACCGGCGTCTATTCCGCGGACAACCCGATCCCGATCGAGGCGCAGCTGTGCCGCAAGTATGGCGCCAGCCGCTCCGCACTACGGGAAGCCGTCAAGATGTTGACTGCGAAAGGCCTGCTCGACGCACGCCCGCGGCGTGGTACCTGGGTGCAGCCCGAAGAGAAGTGGAATCTCCTGGACCCCGACGTGCTGGGCTGGCTGCTGGAACGCAAGTATTCACCCGCTTTGCTGATCGAATTCACGGAGATCCGGCTGGCCGTGGAACCGGGTGCGGCCACGCTGGCCGCCCGCGTGGCTGGGCCGCAGGAGAAGGCTGCGATCCGCCACGGAATCGAGCGCATGCAAGCAGCCGACCGCGGCGATGACGACCCGCTCGATTCGGATATCGCCTTTCACGTGGCGGTGCTGCGGGCGAGCCGGAACAGATTTTATGCTCAGCTCACCGGCTTCACGGCGACTGCGCTGCGTTTCAGCATTCAGACGACGAATCGTTACAAGGGCGTGCAGCTTGCCAGCATCGCCGATCACAAGAAGGTCGCCGATGCGATCCTGGCCGGCAGGGCCGTGGCGGCGGGCGAGGCGATGCGCAAGTTGATCCAGGAGGCGCTGGATCTCATCTGCAAACGTGAAGCGCTGCAGGCAACGCGGCGCCTCGCCGGAGGCTCAGCCCGGTAGCATGGCAAAGACCCGTATTGCAATTGTCGGTTTGGGCAAGATTGCCCGCGATCAACATGTTCCGGCGCTTGCCGCGAGCGCTGCCTTCGAGCTCGTGGGTGTTGCGAGCCCACACAACAAGCTCGATGGGGTGCCGAGTTACGGTGATATGGAAGCACTGCTGCAGGCCGTGCCCCACATTGAAGCCGTGTCGCTCTGTACGACACCGCAGGTGCGCTATGCAGCCGCCCGATTTGCGCTGCAACGGGGTCTGCACGTGCTGCTGGAAAAGCCCCCGGGCGTGACGGTCAGCGAAGTGCTGGCGCTGGCTGCACTGGCCGGAAAAAACAGCGCGGCACTGTTTGCTTCCTGGCATTCGCGACACGCTCCAGGGGTCGAGCCTGCCCGCGCCTGGCTCGCGGGCCGCAACATTCGCAGCGTGACGGTCAATTGGAAGGAGGACGTGCGGGTCTGGCACCCCGGCCAAACGTGGATCTGGCAGGCTGGTGGCCTGGGCGTCTTCGATCCCGGCATCAACGCCCTGTCCATCCTGACGCGCATAATTCCCAGTGCCCTCGTGTTGAAGCACGCCGAGCTGCGCTATCCGCGCAATTGCGAAACCCCGATCGCCGCGAGCCTGATGCTGGCCGATGGGAACGGGGCGCCTGCCCGTGTGGAGTTGGACTTTCTCTACACGGGCGGTCCGCCGCAATGGGATATCGATGTGGACACTGATGCCGGACGACTGAGCCTGTCTAAAGGTGGCGGCGAGATGAGGTTGGATGGCGAGCAGGTAGTTGGGTTGTCCGGGCAGGAATACCCGGGTCTGTACGCACACTTCGCGGGCCTCGTGCGCGGGCGGTCCAGCGACGTTGACATCAGCCCGTTGCAACTCGTTGCCGATGCGTTCCTGTGCGGACAGCGCAAGGAAGTGGAACCATTCGTGGAATAGCGGGCCGATCTGCCATCAACGTAATGACAACTATGCCCAACCGTCCCGCCAGTCAGAACCTGACCCAGAATATCGTGCAGGACCTGGGGGTGGCGGTCGTATCGGGCAAATACTCGAAACGCAACCCCTTTCCGGTCGAGGCCGACCTGTGCCGCCAATATGGCGCCAGCCGCAGCGTGTTGCGCGAGGCGGTCAAGATGCTGACGGCGAAAGGATTGCTGCGCGCACGGCCGCGCCAGGGCACGTGGGTACAGCCCGAGGAGAGTTGGAACCTGTTGGACCCGGATGTCCTGCGTTGGCTGCTGGAGCGCAAACCCTGGCTGCAACTGCTGGTCGAGTTCACCCAGGTCCGCCTTGCGATCGAGCCGGGTGCTGCCGCGCTGGCCGCGGAAGTAGCGGGACCGGAAGAGAAAGCCGCGATACAGCGGGCGCTGGATCGCATGATTGCAGCCGAACGTGGCGACGACGATCCCCTGGAATCGGACATCGCTTTTCACATCGCGGTGCTCGCGGCCAGCGGCAATAAGTTCTTCGTGCAATTGCGCGAGCTCGTCAGAACCGCGCTGCGCTTCAGTATTCGCATCACCAACCGCCGCAAAGGCGTTCGCCTGGCCAGCGTGGCGGACCACAAGAAAATCGCGGATGCCATCATGGCCGGCAAGTCACAGGCGGCAGCGAACGC
>JAQGOF010000001.1 GCA_028293745.1 Gammaproteobacteria bacterium
TGTGATCGGGGCGGTAGAAATCTTCCGGGATGATGACGTCCGCGACGTTATCCCAGGCTGCGGGATCCAGGAGCAGGCCGCCGAGAACGGCCTGCTCCGCTTCGATCGAATGCGGCGGCTGCGGCGCATCCGCCAGCGACAGTGTGCCGGAATCTCGACGCACCTTGGCGGGACCGGCCACGAGGTGACCTGGCTAGGAGCCCGACTTATTCTTCGGCGACGATCGTTACTGCCAGCGGCACATCGATATCGGCGTGCAGATGCAGAACGACCGAGTGGTCGCCGATGGTCCGCAAGGCTCCATTCGGCAGACGCACTTCGCTGCGCTCGATCTTGATGCCCGCCTTGGTGGCCGCTTCCGCGATATCGGCCGTGCCGATTGAGCCGAAGAGCTTGCCCTCGGTTCCCGCTTTCGACGGAATGACGAGCTTGAAGTCCTTCAAAGCACCGGCACGCTCCTCTGCGGAGGTCATGTGCTCGCGAGCAGCCTTCTCGAGCTCGGCACGCCGCGCCTCGAAACGCTTCACGTTGTCAGGCGTGGCCACAGTGGCCTTGCCCTGCGGCAGCAGAAAGTTACGGCCGAAGCCGGACTTCACTTTCACGCGATCGCCAATGTTGCCGAGGTTGGCGACCTTCTGAAGAAGAATGACTTCCATTTAAGTGCGCCTCAATGCTGGTCGGTGTACGGCAGCAGGGCCAGGAAGCGTGCGCGCTTGATCGCAACAGCGAGCTGGCGCTGATAGAACGACTTCGTGCCCGTGATGCGGCTGGGGACGATCTTGCCCGTCTCGGTGACGTAGCCCTTCAACGTGGCGAGATCCTTGTAGTCAATGTACTTCACACCCTCGGCTGTGAAGCGGCAGAACTTCTTGCGGCGCGAAAAACGGCCACCGCCGCTTCCGCCGCCACTACCACCGCCGCCGCCGCGATCTCCGCCGGCGCCGCCGCTTCCACCACTGCCACCACCACCAGAGCGATCTCTACTCATAGCCATTTGAAATTTCCTTTACGAGTCAATGCCGTCGTTTACGTCGATTCGCGATTTCGCGCTTCAGACGTTCTCGCCAGCAGGGCTCTCTTCTTCATCAGACCCGGAAGCTGCCACGTCGTCGCGAACACGACGCGGAGGCCGGTCGCCGTCGTCGTCCGAACGGTCACGCCGCGGGGGCCGATCGCCGTCATCATCGCCATCGTCGCGCCGATCACGCCGCCGACCGCCGTCACCCTCTTCATCGGCGGCCTTGGCCATCGGTGAGGGCTCCGTTACAGCGGCATCCATGTTGACGACCAGATGACGCAGCACCGCGTCGCTGAAGCGAAACGCGCCGGTCAGATCGTTCAATGTCTTCTGGTCGCACTCGATATTCATCAGAACATAGTGCGCCTTGTGGACTTTGGCGATGGGATAGGTCAGCTGGCGCCGACCCCAGTCTTCAAGGCGATGCACGCGGCCTTCGCCGGTGGCAATCATGCCCTTGTAGCGCTCGATCATGGCGGGCACCTGCTCGCTCTGATCGGGATGGACGAGAAAAACGATCTCGTAATGCCTCATGATTCCTCCTTACGGATTGGGGAGCCGCCCGTCGCGAGGCGCTGCGGGGTGCGGCAAGGAGACCTACGCCGGCGGCACCTGCCGCCCTGCATAGCACCCTCGTTTCCAAGGGGGCGCGAAGGATACACAATCGGGGTTGTGGCTGCCAGCCGGGAATGCTAAGTGCCCAATTCCACGGCGCCGCGACCCACCCGGGTCCCGGCCACAATGCGAGCGACGTGGCGCCCCTAGCCCTTTGCCGTCACCATGCGCTGCCTCACCGCCTCATAAAGGAGCATTCCGGCGGCGACCGAGACGTTCAGGCTCTCCACCGTACCCAGCTGCGGCAGCCGTACCATCCAGTCGCACGTCTGCTTAGTCAGGTGGCGCAGCCCCGCCCCCTCGGCGCCCAGTACCAGCACGGTGCCGCCCTTCAGGTCTGCCTCGTGAGCGGGCTTGTCGCCCTCCGCATCGGCTCCAACCACCCACAAGCCGGCTTCTTTCAAGAGCTTCAGGGTTCGCACCAGATTTGTGACTGTAACGACTGGTGTCGTCTCAGCAGCCCCGACCGCCACCTTCCGAACTGTTGCGGTGAGCTGGGCAGCGCGATCACGCGGCACTACGACCGCCAACGCTCCGCACGCATCGGCCGTACGGAGACAGGCCCCAAGGTTGTGTGGGTCCTGAACCCCATCCAATGCCAACAGTAGTGGGTTCTTCGCAGCTTGCAGGGCATCGATAAGGTCGTCCTCCGACCAAGGAGGAAGCGGCGAGATTTCCGCTACCACCCCCTGATGTGTGACATCGCCCAGAGCTTGCTTCAGAGCGTGTGCATCGATGCGCTGCACCTGCCGGCCATGCTTTCGTGCGAGCTCTTCAATCTCACGCACACGAGGATCGTCTCGCCGATCAGCAAGCCTGACTGCCACAACACGCTCAGGATGCCTCTCGAGAATCACCCGTACCGGATGCACGCCGTAGATCGTCTCAGTACTTTTCAAGCGCCTTTAACCGGGGACGTCTTCGACGAGGTCCAGATCAATGAGGCCCTCAATCGGGTTCACCGCTGTCACGATGACTCTGATGTGAGCGCCAGTCCGCAATCGTCGCCCTCTGCGGCGGCCAGTCCAGGCATGCCCGTCGTCTTCCATTACGTATTCGTCGTCGCGGAGATTGTCGAGGTGAAGCAACCCGTCCACAGCCACGTCCAATATCTGCACGAAACACCCAAACTCCACGACCGTTGTGATGATGCCGTGGAACGTCTGGCCAATTCGCTCGCGCAGATACGAACACTTTAAGAAGGTTGCGACGTAACGGTCAGCTTCGTCGGCACGCTTCTCCAACTTTGAAGTGGCCTCGCCAAGAGAACCCAACTCGTCCGTGCCATATTGAACGCCAGCCTCGCCTCGCGCTCCGATTAGCGCCTTCAACGTGCGGTGAACAACGAGATCCGGGTAGCGTCGAATGGGCGATGTAAAATGCGCGTAGTGCGTCAGTGCTAGTCCGAAGTGCCCGATATTTGTTGGCTGATAGACCGCCTGTGGCATCGCGCGCACGACCAGCGACTCGATGAACGGCCGCGCCTCCGAGGTTCCAAGGCGACGTGTGATTGCCTGAAGATCGCGAGTCGTCACTGTTTCGGGGATCTGAACGTCTATCCCGAGCGCATGCAGTGTCGTCTGCAACCTCTCCAGCTTCTGTTCCTCCGGTTGCCCATGAACGCGATACAGCGTCGGTGTACGCGTCTTCGCGAGTTCCTGAGCCACGGCAACGTTCGCCATGATCATGCACTCTTCGATGAGGCGATGAGCGTCGTTGCGTACGCGCAAATCAATTGCCCGCACCCGCTCACTCGAGTCGATGACGAACTCCGCTTCAGCAGCGTCGAAATCCAACGCACCGCGACGCCCCCGCGCTTTCAGCAACGCACGGTAAACGTCCACGAGAATGAGGAGCCGTTCAACGAGCGGTCCCAACTCTTCGCGGGCCGCTGGCCGGCCCTCAAACAGCGCCTCGTGTGCCTGCGTGTACGTAAGTCTCGCCGCTGATCGCATTACTGCCGGGTAAAACCGCGCGGCCTTCAGCGCACCGTTCTTGGTGATAATCATGTCTGCCGCAAAACAGAGACGTTCAACACGTGGAGCTAACGAACACAAGTGGTCCGAAAGCGCATGTGGCAACATTGGAATGACGCGAGTGGGGAAATACACCGAAGTACCGCGCTCGCGCGCTTCGGTATCCAATGCGCTGTCCGGACGCACGTAATGGCTGACATCCGCAATCGCGACGATCAGCCGATAGCCATCGGGATGAGGCTCGGCATACACAGCGTCGTCAAAATCGCGCGCATCTTCACCGTCGATAGTGACGAGCGGGATCGAACGAAGATCTTCACGCTTCTCCACTTCCACCGGATCGACCCGGTCACCCCACGCTTGAGCCTCGCGAAGCGCCGCTGATGAAAAGTCATGCGGCAAATCGAACCTGGCTATTGCCGACTCGGTTGCGAGCTCCACGGGGCGGTCGGGGTCCAGGCGTTTGACGACGACTGCCTGCGCAGGGGCGATGGAATTCGCGTGCTTCGTTATGCGGGCGATGACCCAGTCGCGGCTGCGAGCGCCGTTGAGGTCGCCGTATGAAACCGCACAGTGGAGCTGCAGACGGCGGTCGGCGGCGTTGACCCAGGCGGTTCGGCCTTGCACATCCACCGTTCCGAGGAATTCTTTGACGCCGCGAGAAACGACCTGCTCGACGGATCCTAACCAGCGGTCACTGGAGTCTTGCGCCAGCTTCACCTTGAGGCGATCGCCGTGCATGACTCCTCTCATTTCATTCGGCGGGATGAAGACGCTGTCCTTCATCCCGTCTACGCGCAGGAAGCCGTAGCCGGCGCGGTTAGCACTTACGACGCCTTCAACTACACTGCCAGGGCGGCCCGCACCGCCTCCTTCCGAGGCACCGCTTTTGCCACCCTTGCCGTGCGCGACGGTCCCGTTGCCGCCCCTAACCTTCGTCTTTCCCGCTGCCCGAACGCCTGGGCCGCGTGCCACCCTGGGGCCCGAAGTCGACCCCGACGGACGGGCACCGCGTGCGCCACCGGAGCGCGCATTCAGCCCCTCCGAAGGGCGCGAGTCGCGACTGTCGGTCCCTCGCGAGCTGCCGCCGCCTGATGACCGGGGTCCCCGGCCGCCCGTACCGAACTTGCCTCTGCGCGCTTTCAATTGACAGCTCCCGAGGCCGTGCGTAGATTTCGCCGCCTTCCCTGCCCTGCCCGGGTGGCGGAATTGGTAGACGCACTAGTTTCAGGTACTAGCGGGTAACACCGTGGAGGTTCGAGTCCTCTCCCGGGCACCAAGACCCCTTCCGCGCCAGTTCGGCGCGGTTCGCAGGGGTTCAAAAAACTCATATAAGTCATTGTTCTCATTTCAAATAATGGTTCGCGGCCGTTCGGTCGCGTTCGCCCCTAGCCCAGCCTTTGCTGGGGGTAAAATTAGGGGGTAAAATAAAGTTCGATTCCCAAAGGTTCGATTCCTGCGGAGAAACCCATGGCGCTGACGGACAAGGAAATTCTAGCCCTCAAACCCAAGGGCAAGAAGTTTAAGGTTTTTGACGGGGATGGACTGTACATCCTCGTGCATC
>JAQGOF010000019.1 GCA_028293745.1 Gammaproteobacteria bacterium
CAGAGACTCGAATACAGCATGTAGGGCCTTTCTCTTGTCAGAGACTGAATTCGGGATTTCCTTCCAGCACTGTCTGCTCGAGCCGCGGGCGCTCGCCTTTGGACCACAATTGTGCCCGGTGGACCACCCGGTATGACAGGGGGCCCCCATCCGGCCGCTCGATTCTTTCGAGCGGGCGCGGAATACAGACGAACTCGCTTTCGAATGAATCGCTCCTGACCCGCACCGTTGCATAGCCGTGGCCACCCATGTCAAGGAACGACAGGTGAGGGGACAGGTCGGGATTGGATAGGTTACGCGCCTGTTTGACATCCCCCGTGCGCTGGAATTCGAGGCAGGAGCGTACACCGTGCCGCAACAGCATGTTCACGGCGGGTGCGGGTTTGACGCCATGCGGGTCCGGCGCCGGTTTCGCGCCGCCATCGGCAAGGTACAACGCGCGCAGCGGATGATCAGCCGGTAGTTTGTGCTCGAGGGACTCCACGAGCCCCGGAGCTGAAATGGAGCCGGTGACAAACGCGATGCCAACCGGCTCGAATGGCTTCGGTGGCAGAGCTTTCGCAGCGAAGCCCGCCCAGAAGCTGTGACGATCGCCAGCGACCGTGGCAAATCCCGTGATGCCGTTGTCACGAATGAAATCGTAGATTTCGGCCCGCTCGAGATAAGCGCCGCTGTGATCTCCACCACCGAATCCGGCATAGCCCGCACCGGGCCAGGGTTTCGTCAAACCCGCCGGCAGATTGTGCGGATCGGCCCGGAAATCGAGAGTGCCTTCGGTGTTGCCCCAGATCTTCCACGTCGCCTGCGAGCTCTTGAGGCGCTCCAGAAACCAGGCCTTCTGCGTCCTGCCGAGAATGGTCTGCGCGGGTTCGTTGCGCCGGAAGTTGGGTACCTGCTGCTCCGCGAAGCGGATCGACTCCGGCGGGTGCCCGCCCTGGTATTCACGGCCGGCATCGAGGATCTCCATTGCCTCCTGCGGCATCATCTGCGGGAAGTCCTTGGTTTGCAGCGCGCCGGCTTCCGGCCTGCCCGTAGGCTCCTGCGAGCGATAGCTGTGTTGATCCGTGATGATGAGATCGACGTTGCGGCCCCATCTGAGCGTCCGGTAGCCCGTGAGGCTTGCGACTGCGGCGACATTGTTGGGTTCCTGCCCGAAGCCGTCGCCATCAAACTGTTCGATCAACGCGTCGTGGACCGCCGGCGGATCGAACCGTTCGAGCGAAGTCCCACGCGGTTTGGTGACGCGCGCCGGCTGGAATTCGAACCACGCCTGGTTGGCCGCAACCTTCCGGGACTGCGCCGGCCGCGACTTCCCCTCAAACTCCTGTATCCCTTGCCAACCGAGCCACGAGAACTCGTGGTTGTCCCACATGTTGACGAAAGGCCAGCGTGCGCGCGCGTCCTGTACGTCGGGGTCGCGAAGGTACGCCCGGTACACTGCGCGATAGTCATCCAGCGTCGTCGGAATGTGAAAGTCCGAAATCTTCTCGCCGTGCTCGTAGCGCACGATGTCGCGCAGGCGCCGGTCATACATGCCCTGCGGGCGATCTTCCGGATACCAGACGAGCTCGTAGATGAAGTCTCCCAGGTGGAGTACGAATCCGAGGCGGTCTGCCGGAGCGGCACGCTCGTCTTCAAAGATCATCCGCCGGTACGCATGCTGCGCACCCTGATTGGCGTTTTGACAGCTCACGAAGGCGAACTTCACGGGCCGCGGATCATTTTCCGCGGGCGCGGTCAGCGTGCGGCCCACGCGGCTCCCCGAGCCATGGCCGTCAGTAAATCGATACCAGTACTCGTGTGCTGGCTCGAGTCCTCCGACGAGCACACGGCAAGTCCAGTCGCTTACGGCAGAGACCATGGTCGTAGTGGTTGCCACGACTTTATGAAACTCGCGATCCTGCGCGACTTCGACCGTCAGCTTCGCATCTGTCTCGTTAGGGTAGACATACCGCGTCCACAGCAACACGCCGTCAGAATGGGGATCCCCTGAAGCCACACCTTCGGGAAAAAGATCTCGGCGTTCACGCCAGGTTGCGAGCGACGGTTTGGCAGTCACGCCGGCAACAACCGCTGTCGCGCCTAGTGCCAGAGCTGTTTGGATGAATTCTCGGCGGGAGAGGCTATCCATGAGTGGCGGGTGACCTGCCGTGGTGACCAGCTTGTCAGCTTGCCATGGAGCGCGCGCGCGACGGTTGCGCTCTACCGCTTGTGATTGTCGGTCGGTCTCATTGAGCCGTGGTGGGCACGGGCAGTCACACTGGAGCCTACGCGGCCCCCCGGCGACTGCCCGCCTATGTGGCTCAGCGTCGCCCGTCTTGAGGCCCGCCCCGGCCCTGCGGCTGGCCCTGCGCGCGAGGGGGCTCACCACCAGGCTTGCGGTTCTCCTGGCGCGGCATGCTCTGTGGCTGCGGCATGCTCTGCGGACGTGGCATGCTCTGCGGCTGCGGCATGCTTTGCGGACGTGGCATGCTCTGCGGCCGAGGGGCGCTCTCAGGACGAGGCGCAGCTTGTGGATGCGGCGCAGCTTGTCCTCCGCCGCCGAACGCCGGACGTCCACCGCCACCGAATGAAGGTTGGCCGCCGCCATTGAACTGCCGCGGTTGGCCCGGTGACCCGCCTGCGCTTTGCGGTAGGTTGTGTTCCGGTCGCGTCTGGTTGAACTGGTTCACGTGCGGTTGTGGGCCACGAGCAGGTTCGCTGCGACCGGCGCCGTTAGGCGCCCCGCCGCCACCCAAACCGCTGGGTCCACCTCGCATTGCAGCGCTGCCCGTGCCGGTCGGCCGGTCGTTATGGGCTGACGCCACGTGCGGCGGCTGGCCGTTGCCGCCGCCACTCGCGCCACCGCCAGTACCACCCCGAATCGCAGCGGTCCCCGCACTGGGCGGACGATCGCTGCGGGCTACGGGCCCATGTCCCGCATCACCGCGTCCTGACCCACCGGCGTGGAATGCGGTGCCCGCGCCAGTGCCAGGAGCAACCCCTGGTCGATCCGCATGCGGCCCCGCACCGTGTACTGCTCCGCCCGCTGCAGCCGCGCCACCAGCGGCTCCGGGTCCACCACCTGCGCCTCCGCGAATTGCGGCGCTGCCCGCGCTGGGTGGACGATCGTTGCGTGCTCCGGGCCCATGTCCCGCATCACCGCGTCCGGGTCCCGGCCCACCGGCGTGGAATGCGGTGGGTCCCGGCCCACCGGCGTGGAATGCGGTGCCGGCGGCGCCAGCAGTGCCCGGTCTATCCGCTCGCGAGTTGGCGCCGTGCGTTGCTCCGCCCGCACCAGCTCCGCCACCGGCCGTGCCGGATCCACCACCAGCCCCTCCACGAATCGCCGTGGTACCTGCGCCAGGCCCACCGTGCTCCGCGCCACCGTGCGCGGCAGCACCACGGTCGCCACCACCGTGATAAGGCGTGCCCGCAGCCCGCGCTTCGATCACCCCTCGGCCCGAGAACACACCCGGCCGCTCAGTAGCGGCAATGCGAGGCTTACCTCCGTTTACCGACGCGCGGAGGTCATGATTGCTGAACGCCATGTGCTCGTGTTGGCGCTGCACAGGAGTGAACTCAACGTGACGCTCGTGCTCTGCAACCAACTCGTGAGGACTTGGCCGCACGTGCAAGCCGCCCTCACCACCGTTGAAACTGACACGGTTCACCGTGATGTTGTTGACCACCGTCCTGTTATAGACGTTGGTGATGTGAGTCTCACCCAGGTTGGCAACAGACCGGTTGTAATAGAACGCCCCACCGCGCCAGTAGCCGCCCTCGAAGCCAGCACCACCGTACCCATAACCGTAGTTGATACCACCGTAGAAACCTACGTGGGGGCCCCAATAACCGGCGTGCCAGATATAGGCGCTCTCTCCCCAACCCCAGTAACCCGGAGTCCACAACAAACCCGGGGAGGGTGCCAGGACCCAGGTGCCCGGGACCCAGTAATAGTCGCCGTCGTCCCAAGCCCAATAACCTGGTGTCCAGATGTAACCAACCGCAGGGCAGGGTGGTTGCACGTACACCGGCAACGCAGGCGGTGCGAAGTTTACGGAGATGCCGACAGACACGAACGCGAAGGACGCCATCGGCAGGGCCGCCAACGCAAGTCCCGCCAGAGCGGCCCGGGCCGGAGTGAGGCGAAGCGATTTCTTACCCATGGTGACCTCGTTGCGATCGTTGACTGAACGACGGCTGAATGCCGTTTGAGTAACGTCGATTCAAGGCGAAATCTACGTTACTTCAACGCAACGCTAACTGAACAGGACCGTTGACGGTTCGGTAGGGGGGGCGCGGAACGCAAGATTGACCCAACCGCAAGCGAAGCTGCTGCAGAGCAGCAGCGGATAGGCGAGTCACGCGGCTGCTGCACTGGCACATGCGCGCCCTGGGCAAGCAGCCACAAGGGTCTGCTGTGAGGGACTCGGCTATTTCTCTACGAACGCCCGCTCGATCACATAGTCGCCAGGCTCGCCGATGTGCGGCGAGATCGCGAAACCACGCGCATCGAGAAGCGCGCGCGTATCCGACAGCATTCCGGGGCTCCCGCACACCATTACGCGATCTTCCTTGGCGTCCAACGCCGGAAGGCCGAGGTCCTCAGAGAGTTTGCCCGACTGAATGAGTGTCGTGAGACGGCCGTAGTTGGGATGCGGCTCGCGAGTGATCGTCGGGTAGTAATGCAGTTTCTCGCTGACCAGCTCGCCGAGAAATTCGTGTTTGCGCAGATCCTCGATCAAATGCTGGACGACCGCGCTCTCGCGGACCCAGCGGACACCATGGACCAGGACAACGTGTTCGAAGCGCTCATAGACTTCGGGGTCCTTGATTACGCTCATGAAGGGTGCGGCACCCGTACCCGTGCTCAGCAGGTACAGCCGCTTGCCGGGCTTCAGGTCGTGCAGGATCAGCGTTCCAGTGGGCTTGCGGCTGATCAGAACCGCATCGCCCTTCCGAATGTGCTGCAGGCGTGAAGTGAGCGGGCCATCGGGGACCTTGATGCTCAGGAATTCCAGGTGCTCCTCGTGATTCGCACTCGCGATGCTGTAGGCGCGTAGCAGCGGCCGGTCACCGACGTGGAGTCCCACCATCACGAACTGCCCGTTCTCGAATCGCAGGCCAGAATCCCGCGTGGTGGTGAACGTGAATTGCGTGTCGGTCCAATGATGTACTTTGAGGACGCGCTCCGTTCCTATAGCAGCCAAGATAAAGTCACCTGTCGAATATATCCATGGTGCAGAATGTTACCGAACCCGCAGCCGTTTGTGGGTTTTCCGGGACATAGCTTAATTCACTTTGGTTATGGGATCGCGGCCCTGCGCCGCGGGTGCGCCATGGGGGTACAGCAATGAGCCAGTCGGGATCGGCGGCATTGGCGGGGCACACGCTGTTCATTACGGGTGCAAGCCGCGGAATCGGGCTCGCAATCGCACTGCGGGCTGCCGCGGACGGCGCGAACATCGCGATCGCAGCAAAAACCACCGAGCCGCATCCGAAGCTTCCCGGCACTATCTACACCGCCGCTGCCGAGATCGAAGCAGCCGGCGGCCGGGCCCTCGCCCTGGCCGTTGACATCCGCAATGACGAGCAGGTGGCCCAGGCCGTTGCGCGGACGGTCGAGACCTTCGGTGGAATCGACATCCTCGTGAACAATGCGAGCGCCATCAGCCCCACACTGACGCCGGATACCGACATGAAGCGCTTCGATCTGATGCATCAGATCAACACGCGCGTCACCTTCCTATGCTCGAAGTTGTGTTTGCCCCACCTGGCACGCTCGTCCAACGGCCACATCCTGATGATCTCGCCGCCCCTCAACATGGAAGAGCGCTGGTTTGCCCCGCACGTCGCCTATTCGATCGCCAAATACGGCATGAGTCTGTGCGTGCTTGGGCTGGCCGGCGAGCTACGGGCGCAGGGAATCGCTGTAAACGCACTTTGGCCTCGAACGGTCATCGACACGGCCGCCCTGAGAATAGCCATGGCGAAATATGACAATAACGAGCGCCGGCGGGTCCGCAAGCCGCAGATAATGGCGGACGCCGCCCACCTGATCCTGACTGCCAGCAGCCGCGAATTCACGGGTAATTTCTGCATAGACGAGCAGGTTTTGCGCCGTGCGGGCCAGACCGACCTGGCGCGCTATCGTCACGAGGGCGTCCGCGAAGAAGACCTCCTGCCGGATTTCTTCCTTTGAGCGTGTACGCCTCTTGAGCCGGTGCGCACCCCGGTTGCACAATCCAAGCTGATCAAAAGCGCCGCAGGCTGCGCGCCCCGGGGCGACCTTTCGACAATTGGTCAATAGGAACGGCGGGCCCATCCCGTCCGGTGTGAGAGTGGGATTTCGTGCCGAACTCTCTTTCATGGCTCTCCGCCTCGGCGGTCATTCAGTTGGTATTGATCGCCGCGCTCGTCGCGCAATGGCGACGTGACCGACGTTGCATGCACCTGCTCGTCCGGGAGCGGGCTGGCGCCGACGAGCGCACGGGAGCTCTGGTTCACGAGCTCAACCAGCCCCTGACTGCCATCCTGAGCAACGCGCAGGCTGCACAGCGATTCCTCGCATCAGGCCAGCTCGATCTGCAGGAATTGCGTGCGATCCTCAACGACATCGTTTCGGACGATAAGCGCGCAGCCGGCATAGTCCGAAACATTGGCGTCATACTTCAGGACAGCGCGGGCTCGAGGGTTGGCGCAAGGGATGACCATGGCGATAATTCCGGCGTTCGCAAGGAGCGTCCGCAGTGAATGCAATTCCGACTGTGGTGTATATCGTCGACGATGACCCAGAAGTGCGTCGCGCGCTCGCGCGACTGTTGCGAGCAGCAAGCTATACGACTCGTTCATTCGGATCGGCAAGCGAGTTCCTCGTCAGCAGCGAGGCACGCCTCTGCGCCGGTTGCATCATTCTCGACCTGGCAATGCCCGGATTGAACGGTCTCGAGCTGCAGCAGTGCCTCACGGCGTCCGGCTGTCATCGGCCCATCATTTTTCTGACAGGCAATGGTGATATCTCGAAGACCGTTCGCGCGATGAAGGCGGGAGCCGTCAACTTTCTCACGAAGCCCGTCGATGACCGTGAGTTGTTGGCCGCGGTAGAAGAAGCGCTCAGGGTCGACGCGGCCGAGCGCGCCGCCTGGAGTACGCGGCACTCGGTTTCCGAACGGTTGAGCACGCTGACACCCCGCGAGCGCCAGGTGTTTGAACAGGTCGTGGCGGGGAGACTCAACAAGCAGATTGCCGCAGAGTTCGGAATCGTCGAGAAGACGATCAAGGTTCACCGGGCCCGCGTCATGCGGAAAATGCAGGCCGGGTCCATCGTCGAGCTGGTTCATCTCGCCTCAGTCGCAGGTGTTGATAGCTGGCCTGCGCCGGGCAGCGAGCCGCTGCCGAACCGCGATCTCAACATCCCACCTGAGCCAGAGCCTGAGCACAGCCGACAGTAGGCGTGCGTCCCGTACGCGGCCTCGTATTGGACCATAGGCCAATTGTGCGACCGGCTGGTGGGCGCATGATGCCGCCGGGCTTGCGTGACAGTGGCCCGTGTGTAGTTCGAGGGAGCTCGTCGATTGCTCAGTTAGCTAATGCGCCAAGGATGCGCAATCCGTGAGGTGGCCTACGGCGGCGGTGCCTCTTTGGGTCACCGTAGACGGGCTGGAACGGGGGAAAGGACGCCCCCGTTCCCAACGGCGACAGTGATTTTTTCGGTGCCCTGCCGGGCTACCTGTCCCATCACTTCTGTGATCACTGCGAGCAGTCGGTCCTCGTCAAACGGCTTCGCGACGTGAGCCGAAAAGCCCGCGGCCAGACACCGGGCAATATCGTCTTCGTAAACACTTCCGCTGATCGCAATCGCAGGGATGTCTGGTGAGCTCGAGCATGAGCGCAGTTGCGGCAGGAGCTCCAACCCGCTGCCATCCGGAAGGCTCAGATCGCACACGACCAAGTCGAATTTCTCCCGCTCCGCCGCGGCGAGTGCACTGGCCGCTCCCGCAGCGCGTACGACGAAGTGACCGTGACTGACGAGCAGCCGCTGGCAAGCCCTCGCGATCCCATCATGATCCTCGACTAGAAGAATGCGCAGCGAGGTCTCGCTGTAGTCGCTGTTCGCGCTTCTGAGCGGCGCTGTCATGCCGAGCGCCTGCAGCGCAGGAGAGCCGCTGATCGCCGAATCGGGATCCCGCTCCGCAGTCGCCGTGGCAGCATCCAGGATGCGTGCACTTGCTGCGGCCAACGGCTCGAAGTCGGCTGGCGTACCCGGCAGACCCGGTTCGATAGCGTGGAGTTGTTCGGCAATCGGCAGCCGCACCGTAAAAACCGATCCTCGTCCTTCTCCCTCGCTTGCCGCTTCAATGCTGCCGGTGTGCAATTCGACGATCCTGTGCGCGATGGCGAGACCCAGCCCAAGGCCTTGGCGCCGGGGTCGCGTGCCACTACCTCCTTGCCAGTAACGCTCGAAGATGTGAGGCACCGCTGCCTGACTGATACCTCGCCCGGTATCTCGCACGTACAACACTGCTTGAGAGCCCTGACGGCTGCAGCGGACTTCGATCCTGCCGCCCGGCGGGGTGAAGTGGATGGCGTTCGAGAGCAGATTCCACGCCACTTGCTGAAGACGCTCCGGATCGGCCCGAAGCGGGCCCGCATCGTTTGCCAGGTCCGTGACGACAGTGAGCCCTTTGCCATGGGCGACCGGCCGGAATGAATCGACGACCATGGCAAGGACCGGAGCCAGCGACGGAATCGGCCTGGCATCGATCCGCAGGCGTCCCGTGACGATACGCGACACATCCAACAGATCGTCGATCATGCGCCGCTGCGTCCGCGCATTGCGCTCGATGATATCCACTGCATACGCCATGTCTTCAGGCCCGAGCCGGCTGCCCTTGAGAAGGGCGGTCCAACCTAACACAGCCATCAGCGGCGTACGCAGCTCGTGCGACAACATCGCGAAAAAATCATCGCGGGCCTGATTCGCTTTCTCTGCGGCATCCCGTCCGCGCCGCTCCGCGGCACGCAGCCTGGCCTGCGCGAGCCGCGCCTCGACGCGCGCAATCAACTCACGCGCCGAGAAGGGTTTGATGACATAGTCATCCGCCCCAGCGCGCAAGCCCTCGGCCGAAGCCTCCTCGCCGGCACGAGCCGACAACAACATGATGGGGGTCTGCGCGGTTGCCTGATCCTCGCGCAACGCCCGCAGAAGCCCAAAACCGTCCAAGCGCGGCATCATGACATCGGCGATCACCAGGTCCGGCGCCCGCTGCCGAATGCGCTCGAGGGCGGACACCCCGTCAGTAGCTCCCTCCGTGCGCCATCTTTGCTCCAGAAGGCGGCACAGATAGCTGCGCATGTCCGCGTTGTCATCGACTACGAGAATGTCTGCGGGCAGCTCATCGTGAAGGTTTGATGTGGCCCGTTCCGAAACCGGAGGGTCCGGCGGGAATTCGATGGCGGCACCCCTGGGCGGCTTGTCAGGCAACCAACCCAACGCTTCTTCGACGAACGCGTGCAACCCAACGCGGGAGACGGGGAAGGGGTGCGGCGCAGCGATTCGATTGGCGTCCAGATGGGCCGAGCCGCGCGGAATCCGCACAGTCATGGTCGTTCCCTGCCCAAGCTCGCTGCGCGCAGCGATCGTGCCGCCGTGCAGCTTGACCAACTCCTGGACCAGCGACAGCCCAATGCCCGAACCTTCATGGGTGCGCGTTTGCGGAGCCCGGCCGCGAAAGAAGCGGTCGAACACCCGCAACAGGTCCTCCGGCGCAATCCCGCAACCACTGTCCGTGACCTGCAACTGGATATGATCTGCCTGCGTGCGCTGAATGACCTGTACCGAGCCCGAGAAAGTGAACTTGAACGCATTGGAAATCAGGTTGAGAACGATCTTCTCCCACTTGTCACGATCCACGTACACCGGCTCGGGGGCCGGGTCGCAGTCGATCGTGAGAGTGAGGCTCGCGCGCTCGAAGGCTGAGCGGAACATGCTGGCAACATCGGTCGTGAGCGCTGCCAGGTCGGCCGGCTCGAAGGCGGCTTCGATGCGGCCCGCCTCGATGCGCGAGAACTCCAGGAGCGAGTTGACGAGCTTGAGCAGGCGGCCGCCGCCACGCCGGGCAATCTCGAGCGACTCGCGGTCTGTGTCTTCGAGCCTGTCGCGCGCGAGTGTCTCATCGAGAGGCGCGAGCAACAGGGTGAGCGGAGTTCGCAACTCATGGCTGATGTTGCTGAAGAACAGGGTCTTCGCGCGATCGAGCTCCGCAAGCGCCTGCGCACGCTCGCGCGCGTATTGCTTCGCGCGCGCGTTGGACATTGCTGTCTCGAGATGACCGGCAATGAGACCGTGAAAGGTTCGCGATTCCTCCAGCGGGCGCATGGGATTGGCGCCCGCAACCAGGATTGCAGCCAAGTCCGAATCCCCGCGGCTGACAATCGGCAGTGCAACAGCGCGCCCGGGACTCATATCCGCCACCCGTATGACCCCACCGATCAGCGACTGCACGTTCTCGACGGAAGCGGCGGAGCGCGTCTGCGCGACCACCGAAAGCTGCCAGGGATCGTTGCCGTTCGTCAGATCGACAAACGCAGGTACCGTGTCTGGAACAGACGACATTCCCACCGTTCCAGCAAGTCTCGCCCGCCGGCTGCCACGCTCCACGAGATAGAGGAGGGCGAACGGCAGATCGCGCGGGTTCGCTTCGAGTGTTGCGATCGCAGACTGACAGGCACCCTCGGGCGTCTCCGCCAATGACCCCTGCGCGGCCAGAGCGCGCAGGCACACAAGTTGCCGGTCGGCAATGACACGCGCGGTGGTTTCAATTGCCGTGCAGAAGATCCCGTTGGGCCGGCTCTGCGCATCCCGGAGTGCGGCGAACGAGAATGTGACGAACGTCTCCTCGAGATACCCTGTGCGCTGAAGCGGCATCAGCAGGTCGGCCTCACCCGTGGGCACGCCAGTGCTGAGGGTGTAGTCGAACCTGGGTTTGAGGATCTGCTCCCAGATTTCCTTCCAGGCGATCGGCACGGGCACGCCGAGCCCGTGTGGGTGGCGGGAAGGACCCGCAAGCGGGATGAAGGCGTCGTTGTAAAAGTAGATGAGCTCGGAGCCCAGCCCGAGCGCAGTCGGAAAGCTCGAATCGAGAATTATGTTGACTGCATTGCGCCAGCTCTCGGGCCAGCGCTCGATCGGGCCCAGGGGCGTCGAGCCCCAGTCGAATTCCCTGAATCGAGTCGCCATCTCGCCGCGCACAGCTGACGGCTGCGAAGGAGTGAGCAATGGACGGTCCGTCCTTCTAGTCCCTGTTGTGAAGAAGGATAAACCGATGACGAGTGAGGCCGCAGACGAATCGATGCTGCGTTGCGCTGCGTGCGGCTAGGCCGCGAGCTCCTCGAGCGATTCGCCGCGCATCAGCGCAACGAGCCGTGCTGTATTCAGCACCATGACCATCGGATCACGCGGATCGGCGACCTCGATGGCCTGTTCGACCAGGGCCGAGGCGGAATGATCATGCAGCCCGTCTATGGGCAGAAGCCGGTCGCGGGCCACTTCGGGAATGTCACCCAGCGACTCCACCAGCAGCCCGAATGGCCGTTTCTGGCCCGGCGCACGGATAGCGACCACCATTCGCGGCGTTTCAATGTGGGTCGTGCCAAGCAGGCGCGCCGCGTCGGCGACGACTATGGGCTCGCCTCCGAACATGAGATAGCCGGCGCACCAAGGCTGCACCTTCGGCAGTGATTGGAGCGAGCGTGCATCCACGGCTTCAATCACATTGGCCGTTGGAAGCGCATACCAGTTCTCGCCAACAGCGAAGGTTGCGAATTCGACGCTGTCCTGTTTGCCGCTTTCCTGGCGAGCGGCCGGCCTGTGTGTCAGTGCGGTACGCGAGGCGCCCTGCGGCGCAACTGTCCCGAGAGGCATGAGCACCACCGCATACCCGCCCAGACCCTCGAATTCCCGATAGCCTGTGTCGCGTTTGGTACCCACCGAGTGATACTCATTGCCGATGCGCAGGACGCGCGCGTCGCCGGCGCGCGATGTCTCCCTGAGCCATGTGAGATCAAGGCCGGCCGCAGCCACCGCCGGATCCGTACAGGACAACGTGTTCAGCTCGCGATCCACAAACAGTGCGACGCATCCGGCCTGGGCGTGACCGCGTTCATCCTTCGGAATCGCATCCTGCAACATCGCGGCAAGTTGCGGCGCCGTGTCGAAGACCACGGCGATTCCCCCAACGCAACGGCCCTCGGCCGAGCGGACGGCCGAAGCGAAGATCAGTGTGGACCGGCCGCCGTAGAGCGGGCTGGCGCGAAACTGCGAAACGCTGTAAGCCTGGGTACCGGAGAGTGCGAGCGCATCGGATGCCCATGAATCCTCGATGACCGTACCCAACATCTCTTCCTGGTCGGGACGCGAGGTCGCAACGATTCGCCGCTGGGAGTCGAACAACACGATCGCGTGATAGACCGTGTACAGAGAGTTGATGTGCCGCAGGACCAGGGTCGCCGACTCATCGCTGCAATCGGGCACCCCGGCGAGACGGCCGCTCAATGTTGCATTCAGCGCCCACCAGCGGCAGTCGTTCGCACGTTCGTAGAAATTGCGCGTCAGCAGCTCGATCGCCAGCGACGCGAGGAAGCGGCTGTCGTGCATGACCGCGGAGACCACGGTTTCGTGCAGCTCTTCGATCGAGCGCTCGAAAACCTCCTTGGTCTTGCGGCCCATGTTGCTGATTTCGCGCAGCAGCGCCTTCGCAAAGGTACCGTTGCTCCCGTTGCCGAGTGACAGCCGCACGCTGCCGTTCCACACGGAACGATTCAGGTCGCGCTGCACGGCATCCGCCTTTCGCGGGATCTCGCGCAATGCTGCCGAAAACCTGGAGGCGGTTGCGCGCAGGTCCGCGAGCACCTCGGCCGCACATCCGGGTTGCTCGCCGCCGGTGTGGGCCTCGAAGGCCCGTTCGAGCGGAATCATCACGTGGCCGCGCCACGCCGGACCCGCATACCCCTGATACGGCTGAGCCTTGCAGGTGACAGCCAGAAATTCGCGGCCGGCGAACCGCAGGATGTTCCCGCTGTCGTCGCCGGCTCCGGTCAACTTCGCGCCCACCGGCAGTTGCCAGGCGTCGCTGCTGAAAATAACTTCACCGCGGGCATCGAGCAGTGAGAGCACGGTCCAGTCGGCCTCACTCTGAAGTCGTGCAAAGATGCTCCCGCACTCGTCCTCCAACCGGAAGCACAGGCACAACACTCCAAGCGTCTGCCGGTCCGAGGTGACTCGATGGGAGTAGATCAATGCACGGCGGCCATCTGGCGCCAGGTCGCTGCAGCGGAAGGTCTCCACGTAGCCGTCCGTTGCGAGCGTCGAGGAGATCAGCGGATCCCGGCTCACGGCGGGTGCCTTACCGCCGTCGAGTTGGAGGAGTACCTCGCCGGCCGGCGACAGCAGGATGACGTTCTGATAGACCGAGTACTTTGATACGTACTCCGCGAGGCGGCGCTGCATCATCCGGGTGTCCGAGCTCAGGGTGTCTGCCACCGCGTCCGGGTCAGCGTCGCCCGAACTCTCCAGAGGCCGTGACGCGAGGGCTTTGCTGGCGTAACTCCTGATGGCGTCATCGGCGGCCAGGAAGCCTACATCGGCGGTTCGCTCGAACAGGTTGCGCACGAGAATGTCGATTACAACCTGTGCACGGGCCCGTGCTGCCAGCAATGCCTTCCTGTGTGTCTCGGTCTCGAGATGGGTGACGAGATCGGCTGCCAGTGACTCGAATGCCTCGCGCGTGTTGCTGAGGTTGGTGCCGTCATCGCTCAGGTGGGAAAGCAGGGCGAGGCTGTCCCAGGCTCCCTGCAGCGTGGCGAGCCTTTCCCTGTAGCCCACCACCGCGGGCATGTATTTCGTCAGTCGGGACATCGGTCAGGATAGCGACACCGGCCGACGAAACTTGAGTCCCGCATGCCTGCGCTCGCATGCCCTGATTCAGTGCGCAGAGGGCTATCTACAGGCCTGCGACCGACGTAGACTTTGGGCGCAACTAAAATAAGGGGGACGCATGACCAAGGTGGTGTTCGCTGCCTGTCTGCTGCTGGCCTACGGCCCGCTGGCCCTGGCCAAAGATCCGACGCAGTTACTGCTTCACAAGGGTGCACGCGTCGGCGTCGTAAACATGATGGATCCCGAGGTAACCCACTTCCACACGAGCAAGGTGCTCGCACAGAGCTTCTTCAAGACACAGCTCGTGAACTGGCAGGTGGATTCCATGCTGAGTGACGCCGTCACCCAGCGCCTGACCCAGCTCGAGCTGGTGCCTGTTGCCATGGGAGCGAGTGACGCCCTGATGCGCAATCGGGACGATTATTTTGTGAATAACTCGGTGGCGAAAGGATTGCCGCGCGACGTCTCGAGGGAATTTGTGCGGTTCGCCGCCTCCGAGCACCTGGATGCGTTGATCGTCCTTGCGCCCGGTCTCAATAACTCATCACAGGCCGGCGGCGGCGTCAGGCGCGGCTTGCCGGATTACCTGCGCGGCTGGGGATTCATAACGGGCGACACCAGCGAAAAGCCCGCGCTGTTCAACATGACTCAGGTGCTTCTGATCGGGATAGCGCCGGACGGCGCTATGCTGCACGCGCGTGAGTGGGGGGGCCCTTACACCGACGAGTGGTCGGACTACGTCGCGCCGGACAACCCCAAGCAGATTCCCCAGGAGCAGCTGGATCGGCTGCAACCACCGTTTGGGCGAATCTTGGCCCGCCAGGCGAACCGCGTGATGGACTGGATTACGGTTGGGCCCTAGCCGCCGTGACCTGCACGGCTGCGACCCTTGATGACTTCAACGAGGGCGCGGTCGGCATCCACTTTCACCCAGTCGCCGGTCTCGATGACGGTGAGCGGATCCCGGTCGAAATCCGTGACCGACGGCACGCGCATGACCACGGCACCGAGTGCGATCTTGGTCGTCATTTCGTTGAAAAGCATGGCCTTAGGCGCGGTTCCTGTCAGCCGGGTCATGTGGAACACGGCCGACCACCCGGAGGACCCCTTGGCGCCCGGGAACACCAGCACCTTGTCCTTGAAGCTCCGGCCGCGCAGCTCATGACGGGTCTCGATGATCGTGCCCGACATTGGGTTGACGCCGCCCCAACCCGAAATCGTGTCCCGTGTCACGAGAGCCTCGCCTTCGGTGCAGCCCCCGACCACCGTCCGGCCGCGCAAGGTGACTGTGATGCTCATGGCCGCGCTCCATTCCACCGCCCTGTGAGGGCGGCGTCGATGCAATCCCGCGTGGAGCCAAACCAGGCCTGGATGCCCATGATCGCTGGCAGGTAGTGAGTTTGCTTCGCGGAGTCCAGGGTCGCCACCCGGGTGCCGGGCGGAATCGCCTGGCCGATGGCGGAACACGTGTCCGTGATGAGAGCCCCGCCGGCATCGCGGATGATCCGGGTATAACCCTTGGAATCCGCCACCGTTCGCACGGCGCGCGATGTGAATATCCACAAGTTGCAATGAGTGCTGATGCGCTTGCCTTCCAGGAACCGGCAAATCTTCTCGATTTGCTCGAGGGCTGCATGGGGGCAGCCGAGCATCACGTAGTCGACGTTTCGGTCACTCGCCTTTGAGTTGAGCTCGTCGTACGTACGCTGCTGTTCAGGCTTGCCGTAGGTGATCACCTGCGGCTGACAACGATTGCTCACTCCTTGACCAACCGCCATCTCAAAGGTGCCTGCTTCCGGCGTAATGCCCACCAGGTGGTACATCTCGACGCCCCCCGACGATGCGGCCGCCGCTCCAAAATGTTTGTGACGGACGAGGTCGGGTCGGTTGAACCGCCCGGTGAGCACTGGAATGCGCTCCTGAACAGTGGCGCCCACGAAATAACCGAGCATGCCCCAGTCCATCACGCTCTCGACGTCCACTTCGACGCTGATGTGATGCGAAGCGAACCGATTCTCGTCCCGGTGAAAGCCCCAGTCGGGAATTTTCCCCGTGAGCATCGCTGCACTCGTGCTCTCGCGTCCCTCCGTGTTGGTGCGTGCGCCGAGTACCGAGTTGCAATAAACGACGGCCGAGGATTCCATCCATGCGCAATGCTCGCCCTTCACAGGCACATTACCGGCGAGATAAGGAGTGCAGGTCTTCAATATGCGGATGCCATGGCTGGCGGCGGCCGCCTCGCTCTCCTGGCTCATCTGCAGGGCTTCGGGCTTTGCGCCGAGGGTCTGCCAGTTTTCCGGATCGACACCGCCTTGCAGGTGACAGGAGCTTACGGTCACTCGCGGGACCTCGACGACCTCGTCGCTATCGAGATCGAATCGTGAATAGATGACGTCATACGCGTTCTCGGCGGTCGCGTTGTAGTAGTTCAACAGCAGCGGGCTGTATGACCCAGGCACGCCTGCAACGTTGTGAGTGTCAACGAAACGGTCCGCGCCCAGGGCTTGCGCGTAACGCACGAGCAGCTCCATGGCTTTGCGCTTCGCCTTGCCCTCGTGGCCGTCGAGCATTGCCCGCTCGCTGTCGGTGAGTTTCATGGTTGTGCCCGCTGCCCGCGCGGTCTAATCCTTCCGTTCCAGGTTGTCCTGCAAACGTTGCTGCAGCTTCGCCAGATCGATGTTGTGAACGGATCCGGCGCCCGCCAGGTCCAGGGCGTGGGCCGCTGCCGTGCCCATCGCGATGCAAGGTCCCATCACGCGAATGGCGGACAAGGCATGCGAGTCAGCATCGACGCAACGCCCAGCGACGACGATGTTGTCAGCATCCCTGGGCACCATGCAGCCCAGCGGAATGTAATAGACATGATTGTCGGGAAAGCGCTCCCAGTGCACCAGCTCCTTCGAATTGTGCAGCTCCACCCACCATGCGCAGCGCGCCGCGGCATCCGCAGGGCGCTCGGCCTTGCGGATCTCATCCAGGGTGAGTTGTTTGGTTGCGGCAATCCAGCGCGTCTGCCGCAGGCCGGGATTGCCGTAGACCCGGATGCGCGCGTTGGCGAAGATCCCGGGGAATTCGGCCCGCAGAAAGCGGATCACGTTGTCGGCCTGGCGGCGCCCCTCAAACACCATGTTGGCCGTGGCCAGCGGATCGAGCGGTGTCTCGAAATGGCTGATGTTGGCCAGCATGAAATTCTTGCCCGGGAAATGCATCAGGAAACCGTCGTGACGCACCAGGCTGTACTGCCTGCCATGCGTCTTGAGACGTTCGCGGATGTCCTCCACGACCATCGTCTTGACCGCTTCGAGATCGTAGCCCTCAATCAGGAAGTTCAGCGTTCCATATACCGGTTCTTCGGGCTCGCGAACCGGCAAGCCGGCCTCATAGCTGAGCGTGGCATCCCCGGACGAATCCACGTAGCCGTTTGCTTCGACCCGCAGCGCTCCGAATCGAGTTGCAAATTCCACGTGCTGGATGCGTCGATTGTCGAAGACGACATCCGTGAGAACGGCACCCACGACGGCGTTGATTCCGGCCTCCTGGACCTTGCGCTCCATCCAGCGTGCCAGCCGGACCTCGTCGTACTGAAACACGACGGTCGAATGGTGGAGGCGCAACAGCGAGCCTTCCGCGGTCAGGTCTGCGATGATCTCATCAGCGATGCCATGCGTGATCTGATAGGCATTGGGGCCATGGGTATACAGCCCGATGATGGTGCCGATGATCGACCCGATTGCCTGGCCGCCAAGAGCCGGTGCGCCGTCAACCAACACGACCTTACGACCGAGTTTCGCCGCCTCCAATGCGGCCGTGACGCCGGAGATGCCGGCGCCCAGAACGCAGATGTCGGTCTTGATGGTTTTGACCGTGCGGGTTGGCGGGCGGCGGACGGTTCGAGTGAGGATGGTTTCCGGCATGTGAAATCTCTCTGTCAGGCGCTGCGCGCCGTGCGGTCGCGATCCATCGTTCTTGACCAGTACGGCCCCGGTGGACATGGGCTGGACAGTTCGCTGGTAGATGGACAGGTAGCCGGTCGACTTGGGCAGCACGGGCTCGCCGCGCTTCACACGGCGGGCGGTGAGCTGCGCCGCGGGAACGTCCAGCTCGATACTGTGCTCATCGACATTGATGGTGATGCGGTCGCCGTTCTCGACGAGGGAAAGCGGGCCGCCGACTGCCGACTCCGGTGAGACTTCCGCGACGGTCAGCCCCTTGTTGCACAGCCCGGAGAGCTGTCCGTCACTGACGAAGGCAACCTCGCTGTGCAGTCCTGCGGCATCCAATGCAAACACGACAGCGGAAGCGGGCCCTGCCATTCCAGGTCCGCCCTTGGGACCCATTCCACGCACGACCAGCACCTGGCCGCGCTTGACGTCACCGCTCGCAATCGCCTGCATCGCTTGCGCACCGTCGTCGTACACGATCGCCGGGCCGCTGAATCGGGCGACCCGGTCCGGGCCGCGCAGGCCGAGCTTCACGATCGCGCTGTCAGGCGCGAGCGACCCGCGCAGGATCGTGATGGAAGCCTTGTCGGAGTAGGCGCGGTCGATCGGCCGGATGACCTCCTCGTTCGCCACTACGGCATCGGCCAGATTCTGTGCCTGTGTGCGGCCGGTGACTGTCAGTGCCTCCAGATCGAGCAGGGGTGCGAGCTGCTTCAGCAGCGCGTGGGCGCCACCGGCCGCCTCGAAGTCTTCGATCGAATCGGGGCCGTTTGGGCGTACGGCACTCAACACCGGGACTTGCTTGCCCAACTCGTTGAACATCTGGAACACATCCACGGCAACGCCGGCTTCATTCGCGGTGGCTTGCAGATGCTTGATGCAGTTGATCGAGCCCGCCACGCTGAGCACGGCAGCGACGGCATTGTGGAACGCGCCGGGCGTCAGGATGTCGCGGGGTTTCAGGTCTTCCAGGACCATCTCCACGATGCGCCGCCCCGAGCGGCGCGCGTTCTCAACCATCACCGGGCTGTTGGCCAACACCGGGGCACTGCCGGGCAGGGACATTCCCAAGGCCTCGCAGACCACGTGCATCGAGTTTGCAGTGGCCATTCCCGCGCACACGCCGGGGCTGCGGATCGCGTTGTTGCTCATCCCGATCAAAGTCTCGCGTGTCAGCTTGCCGTAGGCGGCCTGCACCGAGCCGAGGAACACATCCTCGATGTCAACATGCTTGCCCTGATATTCGCCGCTGCGCTGGTAGCCGCCGATCACGAGGATGGTGGGGATGTTGAAACGGCCGGCCGCCATGAGATGGGCCGGAGGTGTCTTGTCGCAGGAGGACAGGCAGATCATGCCGTCGAGCTGCGCCCCTTCGACGGCAATCTCCATATCGTTCACGATGAGGTCCCGGGATGGGAGGATGTAACCGCCGGCCGAGCCCGCACCGATGATGAAATCGCTGGGGGCGGCCGTGCGGATTTCGAAGGGCAGCCCACCAGCCTCGCGCACCGCCTCCTTGACCAGCTTGGCA
>JAQGOF010000179.1 GCA_028293745.1 Gammaproteobacteria bacterium
GTCCAGCATGCCGAGACCCTGGAGCTGATCCACGGTGATCAGGGCGATCGCGATGAGGATGCCGTCGGCGATCACCGAGGCCGGCGCAAAGAAGCGCGAGCCTTTCGCCCAGCGGGAGAGTGCGCCGTGGGTGATGAGCATCACGGCCCAAAAGATCCAGGTCATGGGGTGTCTCGTCGGTCGGTCGGGGGCTCGCCCAGTATCGCTGAGCATTGTCGCGTGGATGGGCGTGAACTTACCTGAATCCAGTTCTCGATTCACTGGTGCTACTCTTCGCGGCATGGCAACTGCACTGGTCACTGGGGCTTCGGGTGGAATTGGCGCCGCCATTTCCAGGGCACTGTCGGCTCGGGGCGTCACTGTAGCGTTGCATTACCAGTCGGGGCGCGAGGCTGCGGAGGCCACGCGGCGGTCTCTTCAGGGCGACGGCCACATCCTCGTCCAGGCGGACCTTGGCGACCCGAAGGCGGTCGAGCGGCTCTGGAAAGAGGCCTCAGCGGCGGGGCGCATTGATGTGGTCGTCAACAACGCCGGGATCTTTCCGAATCATCCGCCGCTGAGCACGGGATTTGAGGACTGGGTGGCGGCGTGGCAGAGGACACTCGCTACCAATTTGTTTGGGCCAGCATACCTCTCGCACTTTGCGGCCCGAACGATGGTTGAGCAGGGTAAGGGAAGGATCGTGAACATCTCTTCCCGTGGTGCTTTTCGTGGCGAACCGAAGGCGCCTGCGTACGCGGCCAGCAAGGCCGGACTGAACGCCCTCAGTCAATCGCTGGCGAAGGCGCTCGCGCCCAAGGGCATCTATGTTTTCGTCGTTGCACCGGGGTGGGTGTCAACGGAGAGGGTCTCCAAGTCGGTCACCGATCCTGAAGTGCTTGCGGATCAACCGCTGGGGCGTGTCGCGACTCCGGAGGAGGTGGCGGAGGTCGTCGCCTTCTGCGCGTTGGACGCGCCAGCGAGCCTCACGGGAGCAATTCTGGACGTGAACGGAGCCTCTTACCTCCGCTCATAGACCCGCGTTCGCTGTCGCGGCACGCAGGCGTGCGCGATATGAACTGGGTGTAGACCCGGCCCATCGACGGAACGCGCTCGAGAAGTGACTCTGGCTCGCAAACCCGAGGTTCAGCGCAAGGACTGTCATGTCGTCGCAGCCGGCCAGCAACGCAGTGGCGCGGCTCAGCCGCAGATTCAGAAGGTAGCGGTGAATTGTCGTCCTTTCGGCATTCTTGAATATGGCCGCCAGATAGGACGGTGACGCACCTACGGCTCGTGAAATCTCTGTGAGGCGCACTCGGGCGTGCGCGGCATTCGCCACGAACTCCTTAACGCGTTTGACCAACTCGCCAGTGTCTCGTCTTCGGATACGCATATGCCGGGTGCCTAGGCCGTGGCGGTCAAGCGGGTAGAGAGATCGAAGGCGGCTGACTTGATGCGCTGAATGTCGGGCCCGAGTAGTTTTTCGACGTCCCTTTGCGCCGCTTTCCACCGTGGCAGTGCGCGCTTCCGTCGCTCTTGTCCATGTGACGTCATGATCCATCGGGATTCGCGACGATCCTCGCCGGCGACCGAGGCGATCAGGCCGTCGCGCTTCATGATCCTCAAGGTTCGCGAGAGCGTGGTCTGGTCCATTGCGAGCGCGTCGGCCAGGTCGTTCACCCGCGGTCTTTCGATCTCGGCAAGCGCAGTCAGGAGGGTGAACTGCGTGATGGTGAGCTGCGAATCGCGCAGGGCCGCATCGTACTTCTGTGAAATCGCGCGGGCGGCTTGGCGCAGAGTTGCGCAGTAGCAGGGGAGTTGTACTGGCATGGGAGCATTATATATGTATATACATTCAAGTCAAGGGACTTGAGTGTATATGCATATATCGCTTCGATCCCAGACTGAAGAGGATTTCGAAAGTGCGCCGGGGTGCTGTGCGCGCATGCTGCGAACCGTGCCCGGGCAATCCGACCCGGCTGAGGATGGGACCAAGATGAAAACCATGACAGTATTGATGCTCTCTTCAATGGCGGCGTTGGCCTCAGCGCAATATGCGCAAGCCGACGAGGCTTCCGCAGCCACAGACCAACACGCGGCCAACGAGGTGTACGCAGGTGTCGATGCAGAGGGACGGCGCGTCAAGTTGACGATCGCCGAAGGCGGCCCCGAATTATTCGTGCGAGTTGATCGCCGGCCGGCTCTTCCGCAGACGCATTGGACTGCGCTGATCGGGACCGGCGTTGCAGCCTCGGTCGAGCGTTGAGCGAGTTGGTGGAAGAGTTGATGTCGCAAGAGCGCCCGGGTGCAACACACCCGGGTTGCGAGAGGGCGTCACCGAGTGCGTCGTACCCCCATTTCACGCAGTACGTCTGCAATGGCTGCGACTGCCTGCCTCATCGTAGCAGCATCGATCGCACCGATGCAGCCGACTCTGAACGTGTCGACAGATGTCAGCTTTCCCGGATACAGAATGAACCCGCGATCACGCACGCGGCGATAGAACTCGCCAAAGTCGTAGGCAGGATCGGGTGGGGCGTGAAAAGTGACGATGATGGGCGCCTGCACGGAGTCCGGCAGGAATGTCTCGAAGCCCAACTTGCGCATGCCGCCGACCAGGGCCGTGCAATTCTCACTGTAGCGAGCCAATCGAGCCGGCTGGCCGCCCTGTGCCTGGTACTGGTCGATCGCGGCACGCAGGGCCGCGACGACGTGGGTTGGGGGCGTGAAGCGCCATTGACCTGTTTTCTGCATGTACTGCCATTGATCGAGCAGATCCATTGCGAGTGAGCGGCTGTTCCCACCCGCGCGCTCCAGTGCCGACCGGCGGCCGATCACGAAGCCCATGCCCGGCACACCTTCGAGACATTTTCCGGATGCCGCAATGAGTGCGTCGAAGGCGAGGTTTCGAGCATCCATTGGAATGGCGCCGTAGGAGCTCATTGCGTCCACGATCAGGCCGCGGCCGTGTTTGGCCACGACCGCTGCAATCTGCGCAAGCGGATTCAAAATCCCAGTGCCGGTCTCACAGTGGACCTGGGCAACATGCGTGATCCCGGGGTCGGAAGCCAACGCGGCGTCGATTCGTGCCGGGTCGGCAGGCGCTTGCTCATCGTGCGCCAGCACGATCGCCTCGCGGCCCAGGTAACCGAGCATCCTGGCGATGCGCTTGCAGTAGGCGCCGTTGTCGGGCACTAACACTTTGCCGTTCCGGGGAACGAAGGTGCCGATCGCCGCTTCAACAGCGAATGTCCCGCTTCCCTGCAGGGGTATGCAGACGTGTTCGGCCTGTCCGTTCACGATCTGCACCAGGTCGCGGCAAACGGACGCCGTCAGCTCGTTGAATGCACTGTCCCACGATCCCCAATCGCTAAGCATGGCGGCCTTGGTTTCCGGGGAGGTGGTGAGGGGTCCGGGTGTCAGCAGAGTGGGGCTGTTCATCGGTATCAACTATCCAGCTGGGTGTTGGGTAACATACTCTTCCAGTGCCGGGACGAGGCTTGCAACACTGTTGATGACAATGTCCGCTCCGGCGGCTCGAAGCGCCTGCGCTGCTGAGGCGATGCGTGATTCACGTTCAGCGGCTGGCAACGACGCCAGCGCGGCAGCCGTCAGGCCGACGCCGTTGCCGGATGCGGTGATGCCAACTGTGAGGCAGCCGGCTGCCCGGCCTTCGGCCACGCCTGCCTCAGCGTCATCGACCTTGATTACACGTGACAAGGGCCAAACAGCCAGATCCACACAGGCCTTGTAGATCATGAGTGGCGACGGGCGCCCTTGCGGGGTCTCTCCCGAGCAGACAACGTGATCGGGCTTGTAGCCTTGGGCAGCAGCGCGTTCGAGAACGGGTTGCATCATTTCGCGTGTGTATCCGGTCGAGGATGCGATCTTCAGCCCAACCGAGCGTAACGTGTCTACTGCAGCACGCGCTCCGTCAATCAACGTCGCGGACTGTGCGGCCTGCTCGCGCATCAATGGGCCGAGTTCCGAAATGAGCGTGTCGCGATCCTGCGTAGTGGGATTGCCGCCGTTGGCAGTGCGCCACGCACTCGCGACCTGCGGATCGTTGAGCAAGGCGGACACATGGTCGGCCTTGGCCTTCCCCATGTCGCGACGGACCTGCTGTTC
>JAQGOF010000032.1 GCA_028293745.1 Gammaproteobacteria bacterium
GGCTTGGTATGTACCATTGAGCGAATCCCCTCTATTCGTTCTTTAGCGGCTGAGCACCAGACGTTCCGAAGGCAACTTGCGTCTTCGCCTGTCGATCGCCGGAAAGCACCCCACGATCGCAACGAAGCTTTACATCACTGATGCTTAGGAGCCGGTGGTGACTTGTGGTCCACCAGCTCGTCCACCGGGTGCGTGCCGGGCCAGGCGATCGCACGTAACAACATGTTGTGAATCTGAGGCTCGGCGAAGTTCGCGCATTGCGGGTGATCGTGTGGGCCGGGGCCATGAGTCTTCAGACCGGCACGCAGGTAGACCTGCATACCGTTCTCATTCTGGCCGGGGATGCGCGGCGCACCCGCTGAGGCGCGGGTCTTGGCTTGGGCGCTAGCGAGGCCCCAAGACCGAGTGCCAGAGAGGCGCTGCATACGCACAAGAGACTCTGATTTCGACTGCAGATGCGCACTCTTCCCCCCTCCCTCCTGCGCACTGCAGCATAACCGTATACAGTATGCATCTGCAAGCAAATTGGGAGCGCTACCAGGGCTGCGGCTTTGGGAGGTCCCCAAGCCCTGCTTTGGAAGTCGCCTGATGCGCGCTGTGTAATCCGGGCCTTTGCCCAGGTTGCCTACCGGCGGGCTGGTGGCCTCGAGTTGCAACTCGATCGGCCCCACGACGTCGATATCGTTCGAGTCAGTTTATGACCGGCCACGTCATGAAGGTCACGCGAAGGGCGTGTGGCCATGGGTCGAACGCACCAGTGCGCCGACCCACCGGAATCGGCCAGTTGCAGACAGCCGCGAGTGTCAGCTTCCAATGGCTTCAACCGCATTGAGGACAACGCGTCAACACTCTTTCAGCGGACGCCGCGTGCGGAGCCTGCGCCAGCGTCCCCTATTCGATCACCGGTCGGCTGAGTTCGGTGCGCCAATTGGCCGGCTCGGGGGTCGATTCCGGGCCGACGACATAGCACTCGTACAGATCGCCCGCCGTCTTGTAACCGTTGGCTTCCATCCATCCGGCGAACTCACGCCACGCGCCGTCTAGCCCCTCGTAGGGGCCGTGATAGACGGTACGCACCACCTTGACCGCAGGACGCTGCCCAGGCTTCACGCGGCCGACGGCCGTGACGGGCGCCGACACCGGCACGCAGATGTCGAAATCGAAAGCCTCTGGCGTCATCTTCAGGTGATGCGCAAACCACGGTCCAGCCGGACCGATGCGTTGCGCCTTTACAGCGGCCATCGCCTCGCCGATGCCCGGTCCCATGACGTGCTGGATGTTCGAGCGTGACGTCTCAATGTGAATGGTGGCGACCAGTTGCGCGGGGGTCTCGACAAGTTGCGGCGTTTCGATCATGCGCGTTCTCCGATGAATGTTGGCAGCAATGTTTCCAGTCGGTCGTAGCCTGCTGCCATCCCGTACTCCATGCCCGAACGACGTGCCGTGTCGCGGGCTTCTTGCGATTCGTACAGGATGGTGATCGTGGTCCTGGTGATGCCGCGCGTCTCGACGAACACCGTCGTGTCCAAGGCTTCGCCCAGGTACCAGGCCTCGTCGAACTTCTCGGTGGCGACGAGACGTTCGAGCGGAATGACCTCGCGGAACACGCCGCCCACGGCCATGTGCGAGCCATCCTTTTCGGAACGCCAGACATAACGATAGGCGCCCCCGACACGAAGGTCGATTTCGCAAAGCGGCATGGTCCATCCAGGTGGCCCGAGCAACCAGCGACGCACGAGTTCCGGCTTGGTGAATGCATCAAACACCAGTCGTCGCGGTGCGTCGAAATCGCGCGTCACCTGGATCTCGAGATCGCTGGGCGTGGACACCGTAAAGCTGTCGGGGAAGAACATGGAACCTCCGTCACCGCTTCTTAGGAGCGGCACGTTCACGTTTCTTTTCGGTGGCTTTCAACTCGCTCAGCAAGCCGTCGAGGCGGACGAAGGAAGCCTCCCAATATTGGCGATACCTCTCCAGCCACTCGGTTGCTTCAGCGAGGGGGCGCGCCTCGAGCTTGCGCGGTCGCCGCTGCGCATCGCTGCCGGATGAAATCAAGCCTGCACGTTCGAGCACCTTGAGATGCCGGGAGACCGCCGGCTGACTCATCGAGAAGGGCTCCGCCAGTTCACTCACCGACACCTCCCCCGATGCCAAGCGCGCCAGGATCGCCCGCCGCGTAGGGTTCGCCAACGCGGCGAACGTCATGTCCAGGCGATTGGACGTGGCTTTTCCATAACCGGATTGTTTCATAACTAATATGTTATACAAAGGCGCAGCGGAGGTCAACTTCCACTTGATCATGGATGAGGCGCAGCCGCGCGAATGACCTCCGCGGGATAAGGCAAGCAATACCGGGGCTGCATGCAGCAGGCGCCACAGGATTGGACACAGGTCGCCGACCAGCGAGGGTTGTTGTTACTTGCGCGGGTGCCAAACCTGTACGTGCGCAAGTTCGCGGGATGGGCGATGACCGAGACGACGACGCAGGAGCTGACGTTATGCGCGCCGGACGTCTCCCTGGTTGGCGCGAAGCCTCCTGGTGCATCAATCGACTGCGGGATGTCGAGTTGGAGAGCGCTCCCCGTTGCCGCATCGGCAGCATCGCCCTGGGGGGAGCCGTCCGGAATAGTGCGTCGCAGGTCTTCCCTGCTCAGCGTTCGCGACCTAGGGGCGAGGAACAACACTCCTCGAACATTGAGCGTCCGGTTTCAGCTCTCGGGTCGCCCAGCAGGAGACAATCCCGGCAGGAGCCAGTCAAGTTCTGCGAATGACACATCAACTTGGGCATTGGACGGCCACTTCGCAACACTGAAGCCGCACCCTCCGACTGTGCGCTGTGGCAAGGCTAGCCTACAGGCCCGCCTCCGAGGCCTCTCGTTAGCCACCACTTCGATGACGTTGACACTTGGTGTCGATCATGTCGTGCCTTAGTGAGCAGCTGTCGTAATTGATCGAGTGACCGTTGCCTTCTACGAGGTAGTCCATGCGCCAATACACCGAGTCGGTTTTCCCGTCACTCAGAAGCAACGTCGCCTCGCATGACCGAGAGCTGACCGCGTAGGTTGTCTTGTTTGCATACTGGTTCACCCCAGGGGGCGGTGTGCCCAGTTTCAGCTCTTTGACGCCGGTGATCTCCTTCACCTTGAGGTTGCCCCCTTGGGATTCGAGGAACTCGTAGCCTTGCTTGATCGCTTTGAGCGCCGCCTTCTCGGTGCATAGAGGCGGCTCCCGGGCTCCGGCAGCGGTGGTGTCGATGGCCGAAGGTGCCGCCGCAGCGAATGGCGACGAAAGCATCGCCGCGCTCGCGGCGAGCGGCAGGAAGAGGGAACACTTCATTGAACTCTCCGCAAGATTTGAACGATGGCACGCAGATGGCCGCCGGGGGCAAGGCCGCAGCGGTTAGGCCTGCCGCCGTTGGTGACAACGGTACTACTTCGTCGCAGGTGACCGATCGAACTCTGTTGGAACACTATGCCATACACGAAGCGGTAGCAAGCGGTGAGTGGGAGTTGCCTGCGGCGCCGATGCCTGTTGCTCGCCCCCCCAAGTGACCTGTGGAAATGTGTCGAGGCTCAGTCGGCATCGTTCCCTTCGCTGGGTGGGGCAATCCCGAATGCTGTTGTCAGCACCATCACCGGTTGGCGACGGTCACCAGTAGGGTTGATCGAAACATCGACACCGGAGAGATGACGGGCTCGTTCAACGGAATGTTGTCGCCGTAGCGCTCGCGCAGCTTGGCGCGAACGGCAGGGTCGGTCAGGTTGAAATCGCGAATCGTCTGCAGCGCACCGATCTGGACACCGAGGCCGCGGTCGTAGGCTTTCCACACCAATTCAGAGCAGTAGATCCGGTCATCGGACCAGTCAAACGTGAGGTCGTAAGGTCGTCCACTGAACTGCTCGGCGGCCTTTCGAAGCTGCTCGATTCCCGCTGCTCCCAGGACGGCGTCGGCGTTCCGCAACCGCTTCACGACAAAGTGATGTCCCACACCTCGCGCAATCCAGCGATCGAGAGGCGTGAATCGAACGGTCGCAACTGCCTCGAATACGTACGGCCTGTGGTCACGGAGGAAAACGAGCCCCATGTGACTGTAGGCGGACCCCGTGGCGCGTTGAATGGCCAGAGACTGGGATGAATGCGAGGTCTGAAAGATTACGTCTCCGTCCCTGACCGGAGGCGGGGGATCGGGGTGACCGCATGCCACCCCGAGAACCGCGAGGAAGCAGCCAAGAATTCCGTATCGGAGGATCGATCTCACGTGAGTGTGGCCGTGTGGTCGGGCATGAGGGTATTAATATACCGGGTGCAAGTTCGAGGCGGCGAAGACGGCGGTCGTGGCATCGACGAAGGCCTGCAAGCCTCGGGATGCGTGTTCGCGAGATTCCGGAGTTCAGCGCGCGGCGCCGCGCCCGCGGATTCCAGCGTCCGGTTGGTGCACCTAGGCGGTCAGGTTATGATTGATGCCGGGAGCGGTCTGGACAGGAGGCCATTAGCAGTCGTGCTGTTACCAGGGAAATTCAAACCTCAGCCACCGTCCAAATTTGAAGATAACCTGGTCACTTATGCGCCTCCTCAGATTTTGGTGCTGTTTACGTTCGGACTGTTTGCTCCAGGAGCTCTGTTCGCATACTGGATCTTCAACGGCCACGTCATTGCAGCTGTCTTAGGGAGCCTCGCCTGGTTTCCGGTGCGATGGCTATTCCTAGTGGAAGTGCACACGATGGGCCGCGTTCGATTTTGGCTCTCCGCGCCCGTGATGTTCGTTGGGCACGTCGTGATTGCCCTTTGGTTTGCCGGCCTTCTCTGAGGCCGTCACGGGAGATCTGGTCCGGTGGGCGGATCAGGTGTGCGAGCCGAAGGTCCAATCCACACCGCGCGCCCGCGCGGGGGTCGGATTTCTCCGGAACTCTTCAGTCCGCGGCGGGCCGGTCGCTCTGGGCCGGTTCGGTGTCAGGATGTAGGATCCGGCGGAGATCCGGAGAGCTCTCCATAACGGCCAATAGCCGTCAATCGTCAGGTTCAGTTTCTCAACCAGAGCGGACATTCAGATCCGCGAACGGATATGCCACCGCATTCGGAAGTGTCTCCGGCCGCACTCGCCAGAGCGGGTTCACCGAAGATCGATTCGCCTCCACGGAGGCGCAATCCGTGACCTCCGGCACCCCATATGGCCTAGTATTCTTGCACGCTCGAACCTGGAGGGTCTCGTGGATGGACGGTATCGGCCGCTCAAAGCCCAAGAGCATTGCGCGACTCGCCGCCGCGAGTTCCGTTGGTACGACGCTCGAATGGTATGACTTTACGGTTTACAACGTAATGGCGGCCTTGGTTTTCAATGCTGTCTTCTTTCCATCGTTCGATCCGCTAGCTGGCACGCTGCTGGCCTTCTCGACCTACGCCGTCGGTTACATCTCGCGACCCGTTGGTGGATTTGTATTTGGACATCTAGGCGACCGACGGGGTCGGCGGTACGTGCTCGTCGCTACCCTCGTGCTCATGGGCTTAGCGACCTTCCTGATTGGACTATTACCGTCCTACCGATGTTGGGGCGTATGGAGTCCTGCTCTGCTTGTGATGTTGCGCTTCGTGCAGGGTGCGGCTATCGGCGGCGAGTGGGCGGGAGCTGTGTTGCTATCGCTGGAACACGGTGCGGACCATCAGCGGGGCCGGAACGGGTCCTTTGCGCAGATGGGGCCAGCGTGTGGCACGATACTCGGTACCAGCGTAGTGGCGGCAATCACTTTGTCGCAGACTCCGGCAACTTTTGAGTCATGGGGCTGGCGTATTCCTTTCGCGCTGAGCGCGGTGCTCGTTGGTTTCGGAATGTGGGTGCGCCGCGGGGTGCAGGAAACTCCGGCGTTTGTGGGTTTGGAATCGCACCACGCGACTGCCGGGGCACCGGTCAAAGATGTGTTTCAACAGCATCTGAGGCCACTACTCGCGTCAATTGGCGCTCGGGTCGGGCCGGATGTCGTTTATGCCTTGCTGGTCGTCTTTACACTTACCTACGTCACGACGGTCCTGCATTTGTCGCGGCCGCTAGCGCTGACCGCGACAATGATGGGAGCGGCGTGCCATGCCATTGCTGTACCTGTGTTCGCGACCTTCTCGGATCGCATCGGTCGGAAACCGGTCTACATTTTCGGTACCGTATTCTCCATGCTTTGGGTATTTGCCTATTTTGGCTTGATGGATACCAAGAGGCCGCTTCTCATCGGAATCGCCGTAGCAGTTGGGATGACGCTTCACGCCACGATGTATGGACCGCAGGCCGCGTTCATTGCGGAGCAATTTCCGGCTCGAGTCAGGTATGCCGGTGCGTCTCTTGCCTATACACTCACGGGCATCGTTGCAGGCGGTATCGCGCCGCTACTGTTCGCCGCCATATACAAGGCTTACGGCTCGACGCTTCGAGTGTCTCTGTATGTAGTCGCAGCGCTGGCTGTAACAGTGATTGCATTGTGGCATGCATGCGAGACCGCAAAGGCGCCGCTCGCTAATAATCAACAGGATGGCCATTGAGCGCAGTAGACTGTGCAGGGTGATTGCGCAGGTGCTCGGTCGGCCAAAAAGGGGCTACTAATGGCCCATCCGGATGGTAGAGGGATGACATGAGCGTCCAGTGGGGAGCAGGCCTTCATACATCGAGTGGAGGGCGCGTCGATGCGGCCGCATACGAGCAATATATTGGACGATGGTCGCGACTGTTTGTACCAGC
>JAQGOF010000035.1 GCA_028293745.1 Gammaproteobacteria bacterium
CGGCAACGCATTTTCGTGTTTTGAACGGACGTGAATGAAATGAATGTCCAGTCCATCGATCTCGGTCATAAACTGCGGCAGGGCGTTCATTTTTGCCTCGATCTTGCGCCAGTCATAATCTGTCCCCGAATAGCGCGCCAGCGCCTGAATCGTCGCGAGCTGTACTCCTTGGGATGCATCTGTAACCGTTTCTCGTTCAGGCCACTTTGTCGCGTTGATGCGCCTGCGCAATTCGGTGAGTTCCGCTTCCGGAACATTCACATGGAACGGACGAATAGCGGTCTTATCGCTGCCCGTCTGCTCTGCAACTTTAGTCATAGTTTTAGCCCCTCTGCTGACGGTGGAATGAAATGCGATCTTTTGCCCGCGCTGCAGCGGGGGCGGGACTATGGTCCAAGGCCCAAGCCGTGTCGAGCTAGAGCTTCGGCGGCGGAGATGCAAACGCGACTCCGCTCCCCCGCGAGCGAAGACTGTCGCGCCCTGTTCGTACTCAACTCCCAACTCACCGAGCAACCACGATACCTTCTGGACGTTGAATGGGTTCCGGCGCGGCGGCGCCGGCTTTGGCTATTTGCCAACGGTCATTTGGGGAATTTGCTCGCCAGCTTTTGCCGCATAAATAATAAATTTGAATGGGTCCGAGTTTTGGTATTCCTCCATCAACTTTAAGTAGACGACCCGTTCGACCCTGGCCACGGACTCACTGTGCTCGAACCTGCTTCGGACCGAATCCAGCAGCGATGCGGCGAGCTCGTATTTACCGTCGGCCGTCAGGCGCTCCACCGCTTTCACGAGGCGTTGCTCGGAGAGGTCGAGGTAGTCCACGAAGAGTTCCGCCCGGTCCTCGCGGCCGAGATGGTCAAGACCCTGCAAATCCGCCTGCCAACAGCCAACGCTCTGGTCATAAAGACGATCAATGGCGTGTTCGCGCAGAAGCAGGTAAGGCAGATAGACATCAGGATTGCCGGAAAGCAGACCCGGCGGAATCAGGTTCGCCGCGTGGATCGATGCCCGCTCATCGCCACGACGAACCGCGCTCGCTACCTGCTCACGTAACCAACCGAGGTCCGTCTTGAGCTGCGCCAACATCAGCGGTGATGCGAAGGTGCGCGTCAGCGGCTCGTGGCCATGCAGCAGATATTTTGGTTGGGTCCGTACCGCGCAGGTCACCCCCGTTGATGGCGCGCAGAATTCGTCGCCCGATCGGCGTCTTGCAGGAATTGCTGCTCCAGCTCACGTGCTCCCAGTGGCCTCGATAGCAGAAAGCCCTGTACCTCGTGGCAGCCGCGGGCGCGCAGCCACTCCAATTGGCCGGGACGCTCGATGCCCTCAGCTGTAACGATGAGATTGAGACTCGCACCTAGCGACAGAATCGCGTTCGCGATAGCGGCGTCGCTTGCCGATCGATCTACGTTGTGCACGAACGCCTTGTCAATCTTGATCCGATCGGGTGGGAATCGGGTGATGTATGCGAGGGAGGAATATCCTGTGCCGAAGTCGTCGAGCGCAATCCGACATCCGAGCTGACGTAACCTTTCGAGCGCGCTGCGGACCACGGTGGAGTCCTTGACCAGCAGCGACTCTGTAATCTCGATCTCGATCATCGACGTCGGGACGCCGGCCGCCAGCGCCTCTACCTCTACCACTCGTGCTGGATCTCCATGCAGCAGCTCCTTGGCAGACACATTGATCGCAATCGGGACGGCAATTCCGCGATCCATCCACTCACGCAGTTGCCGGCATGCGGCACGCACGACCCAGCTGCCCATGTCGATGATCAGGCGACTCTCTTCCGCTATCTCGACGAAACGGTTCGGCGAGATATCGCCATACTCCGCGTCACACCAGCGCAGTAGCGCCTCCACCCCTGCCACCCGGTTGTCGCGCAAGCCGAATTTTGGCTGGAACTGCAACTGCAGCAGATTGTCCTGAACCGCGTGTCGCAGACGGGCTTCGAGATCGAGCCAGTCGCGCAGCCGGCTACTCATCGCCGCCGTGTATACCGCGACCGCGGCCGCGGAGCCGGTCTTTGCCTGATACATGGCGGTGTCCGCGTGCTTCAGCACTGTAGCCACGTCATCGCCGTCGTCGGGATAAACTGCAAGACCAATGCTTGGGGCCGAGTAGAACTCGAGCCCCTCGTAGACGATTGGATCCTTGAACGCAGCACAGCACGCAGCGGCGATCTCGACTGCGAGCGCCCGCGCCGCATGGTGCCGCAACAGTATGACGAACTCATCACCGCCAAAGCGGGCAACCGTAACGTGCTCATGTACGGCCTTGAAGCTTTCGAGTGCGCGCGTGAGATTGCCGGCAACGGTTCGCAGAACTGCGTCACCGACCGAATGACCGAAGGTGTCATTGACTCTTTTGAAGCTGTTGAGATCCAGATAGATGACGGCGACCGACTCCTGCGATTCGGCCGCTTCGGCGAACAGCCGCTCGGCCGTCTCGATGCAGCGTTGCCGATTCGGCAACCCGGTCAGCGAATCAAAGTACGCAAGCCGCTCGATGCGCTCGGCGGCAGAGGCATTGCGCAGAATGTACTTGAGCCGATGCGGAAGCAGCGCCCAGTTGACCGGCTTTGAAATGAAGTCCGTCGCTCCGGCCTCGAAGGCAAGACTGATCGCCGCCGAGTCCTCGTGTCCGGTCACCATGACGATAGGGACGGTCGCCAGGCGCGACTCGGCCCGAAGGCGCTTGCATACACTGAACCCGTCCATGCCCGGCATGTCCACGTCGAGCAGGACGATCGCGACGTCTTTTGACAATGCGGCCTCGAGAGCTCCCGTCCCATTGTCATAAACAAGGGGCTCGAGGCCACACTCCGCAGCTGATTCAGCGAGAAGCAGCCGCCCGAGATCCTCATCGTCGGCGATGATCGCGATCGGTCCGGCCTGATCCCGGCGGCTCACGCCGTCGCCCTCAACCGAACAGACAGCAGTTCCTCGATGAGCGCCGGCTGCGCCGCCCGTAGCTGCTCGTACAGAGACTGCGCGCGAGCGGTATCGCCTGCGATGCACAGCTGTTCGAGTTGCCGAACGAGTTTCGCGAATGACAGTGCACCCACATTGGCGGCACTGGAGGCCAGCTTGTGGCAGACAGCACTGGCCGCCTTGAGATCTCCCGCATCGAGGGCAACCTGCAGTTGTGCCAGCGAATCCGACAAACTTGTTTGAAACAGATCGACCAGCTTGGAATACAGGTCGGAGTGCCCGCCGCCGCGCAGCTTTCTCAAGCGAGCCACCGCGGCGCCATCGACACTCGACAAACCCTCACTACTGGCCGCCGGCAAGGTCTGCCGGTGAGTATGCTCGTCCGAGCGCGCGATCCAGCGGCGCAGAACCTGCGCACACTCGTCTAACATGCACGGCTTGCTAAGCATGTCGTCCATGTCGGCCTTCAGGCACGTTTCCCGATAGTTGGCCGCGTCGTGCGCGGTCAATGCCACGATCGGTACACGACGACTCGCTCCCATACGCCGGCGAATCAACGCCGTGGTCTCAAAGCCGTCCATCGTCGGCATGCTCAGATCCATCAGTATCAGATCGAAGCGCTCGGTTGCACTGCGCGCGACCGCCTCTGGTCCGTCCTTGACCCAGACGCACGTGCAACCGAGAACCGAAAGATAACCTTGCGCAACAGCGGCGTTGACGGGCTCATCCTCCACCAACAGGACATGCCCTCCGATAGCTTTTTCATTCAGTGGCGCAGTCAACACTGCGTCAGCGGAAGAAGGTGACATTCCCATCGCTGTTGCCATCGCCTCGTGAAGGGCATCGCGACGGATGGGCTTGAGAACGATTGCCGAGGTACCAACAAGGTTCTCGAGGTCTTTCGCCTCGACCTCGGCTGCGGTTGCCACGACCACAAGCGCTGGGCGCGTCGATCCCGGCAGGCGGGCGTGGGATTTCAAGTACTCGTGGTCACCGCTTGCATCCACGATTGCGAAATCCTCGCCGCTATCCATGTCTGCGCCGTCGCGGGCGATCAGCGTCAGACCGAAGGCTGACACGTACCGAGACAGAGACTCCGCGAGAGCTGGCCGTCGCGTCAGAATCCGCACACCACGCCGCGGGAGCGGTGGTCGCTCTTGCCGTAACCGCTCCGCCGCGACCTTCAGAGGTAAAGACAAGTAGAACGTCGAACCAACCTGCGGGCGGCTTTCGACTTTGATGCTGCCGCCCATGAGCTCTGCGAGCTCCCGGCAAATCGCAAGGCCGAGTCCGGTACCGCCGAAGCGGCGCGTGGTCGACTCGTCCGCCTGAGTGAACGGATTGAAGATCTTCCCGATGGTCGCGACGTCCATGCCGATGCCGGTATCGGCAACCGACAAATGAACAGTGGCCCGGTCCGACTCGGAATCGATGTCGGCCTTGACGACAATCTCGCCGTGCTCCGTGAACTTGACCGCGTTCCCGATCAGGTTCATCAGAATCTGCCGCATCCGCAGCGGGTCGCCGATCAGGCTCCCCTGCTCATGCGCCGGCGGACACACGATCAGATCGATGCCCTTGGTCTCGGCGGCGCCTGCGAAGAGACTCGTGCATTCCTCGAGGATGCAACCCAGATCGATGGGCAGCTCCTCGAGCTCGACCTTGCCGGCGCTGATCTTCGACAGATCGAGCAGGTCGTTGACGATTTCCAACAGGACTTGGGACGACGAGCGGATCGTCTGAGTCAGCCGCATCTGCGTCGCAGAGAGGCTCGTGCGCACGAGCAGTTCCGTCATCCCGACCACGCCATTCATCGGCGTGCGCAGCTCGTGACTCATTCGATCCAGGAAGTTGCTCTTCGCCTGTGCAGCCTCCGCGAGCTGGCGGTTGCTCTCGACCAACTCTCTGGTTCGCAGCGCGACCTCCGATTCGAGACGCTGCTGCTCGCTGACAATCCGCTGGAATTTGATCCGCTGCAAGCGCAGCCGATAGGCGATGAAACCGAGTGCGGCGAGAGCGTAAGCCATGTAGGCCCACGGCGACCTCCACGGAGCCGGGTCCCTATGGATGGTCAGGCGCAGTGGCACCTCGCTCCAGACGGAATCGGAATTGGCGGCGCGAACTTCCAGCAGATGATCGCCTGCATCGAGATTCGTAAGCGTAATCCGGTGCTGCGTTCCGAGATCGATCCACCGATCGGTCAAGCCCACCATCCTGTATGCGAGGCGGTTGCGTTTTGGCGAGTTGAAATCAAGAGCGCCGAAGTCGAGCGAGAGAATGTTCGCTCGAAAGTCCAGAGGAATGCGCTCGAGCAGCCAGTACGGCGTGGGTCCCGCCGCAGGCACGCCCATGACTTCAACACGTGTCAGCGCAAGACGCGGCGGCTGCCGGCTCTCGGTGAGGCGCGACGGGTCGAAGATGTTGAATCCGCCCGGACCGCCGAAGCACAGGCGCCCGTCACGCAAGCGATGGAACGCGCCAGTAACAAACTCCTCGCCTTGCAGGCCGTGCTCGCGATGGTAAGTCTTGACTGATCCGGTATCGGGGTCGTAGCGCATCAGGCCGGCATCGGTGCTGAGCCAGATCCGGCCGCTGGCGTCGGCCAGCACCCCGTAGATCGTGTCGCTCGACAGGCCCTCCTCCCGCGATATGACCTTGAACCGGATGGAGTTGGGGGAAGCGGCCGATCCGACCACGAGGGCGAGGCCACCACCGTCGGTTGCGGCCCAAATGCGATTGTGGGCGTCCACTGCCAGCGCGTACAGCGTGTTTGCCGGCAGCGACGCCGGGTCGCTGGGATCATGGCGGAAGACCTTGACGACCGTCCCGTCGGCGCGCGCGAGATCGAGACCGCCCCCATCCGTGCCGATCCAGAAATTTCCGTCCCGATCTTCGGCAATCGCGCCGACATTGGCCGAGCTGATTGCGCCAGGTGCCGGGCCGTATGGCAACTGCCGGATCAGTCCGGTAGTCGGATCGAGCACGTTCACGCCGCCACCGAAGGTACCGATCCAGATCTGGCCGCTGCGCGCCTCGTAGATCGTCATGATGCCTGCGGCGCTCAGGCTGCGCCGATCGTCCACTTTGACCGGTATGGCTTGCACCCGGCCGGTGGCGCTGAGCTTCCTGACTCCGCTCGCCATCGTGCCGATCCAAAGCGTGCCGGTGTGGTCCTGACGCAGCGACATCACACGCGGGTCACCGATCGCATTGGGCCGGCCGACGATGACGTCGATGTTGGTCGCCTTGCCTGTATCGTCGTCGAACTGGATCAGTCCACCGCCGCGCGTGGCGACCCACACTTTGTTGTCAGGCGCATCGGCGAATGCGGTGACGAGCTTGTTTCCCAGCCAGTCCGGCCGATGGCCGCCGAGCTCCCAGCTGCGGGGATTCCAGCGGCTGACGCCACCCGCGCGGGTTCCGATCCAGACGATGCCCCTGTCGTCCTCGTAGAGCGACATGATGTATGAGTCTCTCAGGGAGTCAGCATCGCTTGAATCGTGGCGATAGTGGCTGAACTCACCGCTCGAGCGATTCAACAGATCCAGTCCGTCTTCCGTCCCTATCCAAAGATGACCCGCATGATCTGCGAGAATCGCGTGGACATCGTCATTGCCCAGCGAAGTTGGCTGTTGCGGATTGTGACGAAAGACCTCAACGACCCGGCCGTCATGGTCCATCCGATCGAGGCCGCCATCGTGGGTCCCAACCCAGAGTGCACCGCTGGGATCCTCGAGGACCCGAGAGATGTGATCGCCGCTCAAGGACGCGGGATTCCCCGCTTCGTGTTGAAAATGAACGAAGGCGCGGCCGCCCGGCTGTGAACGATCGAGTCCAGCATCGGTGCCGATCCACAGGGCTCCGTGTCGATCGAGCGTCAGCGAAAGGATCCGGTCGTCGATCAGGGAGCTCGGGTCCTTGGGATCGTGCCGCAGATGCTCAATACGCGTCGATTCCGGGTCCAGAATGTCGATGCCCGCATCCGTCGTTCCAACCCACACACGACCACTCGCGTCCACCAACAGGGCATGCACGGCGTTGCTCGCCAGCGAGTTGGAGTTCGAGGCATTGTGTCGATAGACCGTGAAGCTGTCCTTTGCCCGGCTCCACCGGGCAACGCCCCCGTCCTTGATCGCGACCCACAGATCGTGGTGAGCATCCTCAACGATAGCCTGGATATAGTTACCAGGTAGCCCGCCGCGAGCGCTGCGCGAGTACGCGTAGCGGAAGAGTTCATGGCCGTCGTAGCGGACGAGACCGTCTTCAGTCCCGAGCCACACGAATCCTTGCGAGTCCTGCAGCGTCACGAACACCGTGCCCTGCGGCAGACCGTCGGAGCTCGTCAGGTGCTCCAGGATGAGTGGGGCCGAGTCGGTCGCCGCGGCCGCGACCGGCACCTGCGTGAAACCCAGGATTGCGGCGATCAGGGTCGAACGCCAGAAGCCGTTGTGCGTGTTGGTACTCACTGGCCAAAGATGCACGAGGCCAACCTCGGGGTCGTTGACTCAAGTTCAGGGCGGGGCCATAACCTACGGTTCCTTACGGGATCTGCGTCACACTCCGTCTATTCGTTCGGAACCCAGGACTCGATGGATGCCGGTGTCATTGCCGGAGCGCCCGGTCGCGACGTGTTCCACCAAGGTACCGCCCTGCTCCACGCATAGCCCCTGGACCAGGCGTAGCCTCTGCTCCACGCGTACCCCCGGGACCACGCATAGCCTCTGGACCACGCATAGCCTCTACTCCACGCGTAGCCCTCACTCCACGTGTATCCCTGGTTCCATTGATAGCCCTGGGACCAGTTATAGCCATCTGCGCCGACAGCAGAGCCCCAGGTCGAACCTCCCAGGTCCATGATGTAGTAGTTGCCGTTGGCGTCCTGGTTGGCCGGGCCGCCGAAGTGCACCGTTCCCGCCAGGTCGGCGTTGATATCGAGCCCCTGGTTGGCACAGCCGATCGCGGAATTGTTGACTGCAGAGACCGCGTTGATGAGGCCGGCCCCCTGCTGAAATACACTGTAGGCGAGAGTTCTGGCCGACGTGACAGCGGGGCGCGCGGATGTCAGCAGGCGGCACTTCACCGTATCGGGTGTGAGCGTCGGATCCGACTGGAGCATCAACGCGACGACTCCCGAGGTCACCGCCGCGGCCTGCGACGTACCCGACATTGTGAACATCTGCTCGCCGGGGGACATCGAGTTGGGGTCAATGTTCGCAAGGTAACTGTTCCTCGGCATCGAGGCGGCCATATGACCACCGGGGGAGACGAGTTCGGGCTTTACGAAGCCTTCGAATGTCGGACCCGTCGAAGAGAAGGAGGCCAGGCGATCGTCCGTCCCATCGTAAGGTGTGTAGTTGTCGGTCAGAGCGCCGACCGTGATGACATAGGGGACATTGCCGGGAATGTCGATGGTCATCGGATCCGGGCCTTCATTGCCCGCCGCCGCCACGACGACTATGCCGGCGCGCCAGACGGCCATGACGGCCTGGTTGAGCGGATCGTCCCAATAGTACGACTGGGGTTGCGCGCCAAAGGATAAGTTCAGGACACGGATGTGGTACCTCTTCTGGTTCGCGAGAATCCAGTTCAGGCCCGAGATCACATCGGAGTAACGGCCGGCGCCTTGGGCGTCAAACGCGCGGACGACGACCAGGTTGGCTTGCGGGGCGATGCCAAGGTACCCGAGGGAGAGATTCTGCGCCCCACCCGCCGCTATGGAGGTGACGTGCGTGCCATGCCCGTAGGAGTCGCCCTGAACTCGGCCCGACCCGCCGTTGAGAACATCGATACTCGCAAGCAGACGGGGACCGAAGTTTTGATTCGGGTCCTGCCACAGGCCCGAGTCGAGCACGGCGATCGTTACGCCCCTGCCTGTGACGCCCGCCTGCTGCAGCTTATCGGCACCCACCAACATCGGATAATTCGTCCCATACAACAGGGTCGGTGAGGAGACGCCAGTTCCGTCTTTCAGCGTGCCATTGGCGCTCATTGCCGTGATGGCCGGGGACAGCAGCGGATTGACAACCGGACCGGCCAGCGGGGTCACCACCGGGAGGAGCGGAGCGGCGACTCCGCCAACAGTCGAAAGGATCGGAGTGGTCACCGGAGCCAAGGGCGCGAGGACCGGAGCGGCCACCGTGCCGACGGCTGAGACGACGGGAGTAGTTAGCGCACTAACAGGAGCCATGAGCGCGCTTGTGAGCGGACTGAGCAATGAGCCCCTTGTGGTCACCAGGCGGTCCTCAAACAGGTGTACCCCACTACTCTTGCGCAGTTGGTCAACTTGACCGGGAGTCAGATAGGCGGACACCGCGTGAATGATCGCGAGTTCCCGTTCGACCCTCGCGTCGACGCGGTCCACGCTCCGACGCGCAGAGATCATGGTCGCCGCCTGAACGATGTAGAGCGAGGGAGCCGCAGCAACACCTGCGACGTTGATCGATGTAGGCTGCTTAGACGGTGCCGCGGTGGCTACAACCACCATCGAAAACACCGCAATGCATATTGAAGAGACCCGTTGACCAGTGTGCATCGCCTTCATCCCGTAGCTTCGGAACCCTATGGTTCCTTGTGATACGCATTTCACTGCTACACAACAAAAGTCACGCCCGAACGAACCTCATGCGGTCGGGCCGCGATTGTGACAAGGGTCTCATAATAGGCCTGTCAAATCGGCGGCCGAAGCGGCCGACAGTACCCGATGGTGCCTCAGCCCGATGCGGCAGCCCCGGAGTGCTCGATTATGTCGGGTAGTACGTCTCCATAGAGATCGCCCGTCCCATGCCGGCACCCGAGAGCGAGCAGCGCGTCGCGCTGTTCCTGATCGTCCACACCAGTGGCGATCGGTGTCAGACCGAGAGCGGTCGCGACGCCGATCCCCGCTCGACACACTTTGAGGGCTACCTCATCGCTGCGCAGTGCAGTCGTCCATGCTCTATCGAGCTGAAGCCCCCAAATCGGCGCACGCGCCAGCCAATCGAGCGAGCCCATCCCGCGCCCCACTTCATCGACAACGAGCCGTACGCCAAGCCGTTGCAGAGAATTGAAGTCGGCCGGATCTCGAGCGATAAGGGCCTTCTCGGATATTCGCAGCTCCAAGCGCTCGGAAGGCAGAGGTCCCTGCTCCAGGAAGCGCTCGATGTCGGCGACGAAATTGTCGTGCAGGATGTGATGTCTCAGGGCTCCGAATGAAATGCGGACGTCTGAATCCGATTGAGGCCCAAGGGCGGCGAAATCTTCGGACAAACGCGTCAGGACGGCGCGCGACAGCACAGTGGCGAGACCTGTAGTTTCCGCCACGCGCAAGAATTCAACTGGACGAATCTCGCCGCGAAGCGGATGCAGCCAGCGAAGGTACCCCACCCAGGTGACCAGACGTCCGGTCGCAAGGTCGTGCCGGCCAACATATCGAAACCGGATGTCCCGGTTTACGATGGCATCGTGCAATTCCCGAGCGATGTCGAGCCGCGCGAGAGACTGGAGCCTCAAGGTGTCGGTGAAGAAGCAAACGCTGGTGGATCCACACCGCCGCGCCTCAGTTGCAGCGGAGCGAGCGTGATCCAGCAGAAGTCTGGGTGATGACGCGTCTTGGCCGAGAACCGCAACACCCGCATAAGGTGTCAGATGAAACTCGGCCTCACCCATGCTGACGGGTTCACGCAGACTGGCGCATACCTGCGAGACGCAGGAGTCGATCGCGGCACGATCCGATGTCTCCAATACCAGCGCCAGGAGACTGTCATTCAGCTGCCCCAGGTACCACCAGGGATCGCCCGCGGAGTCGCCGAATTGCAGCGGGAGGCGAAGAATCGCCGCGCTCATGATCTGATCGGAGAGTTTGGGCGCGATGATCTGCGCGATGTCGGCAATGCCATCTACGTGGATAACGGCCACTGCAATGGGCTTCTCGCGTAGCGCCGCCAACGACATTGACTCCTTGAAGCGCCGCAGAAACCCCCTCCGATCGAGTTGCGGTCGGGGACGCTCATCTGTCGCCTCCAGCGCACCGTCTTGCGAGCCAGCCAACACGGCTCGAATGACACAGATCGCACGGTCGGGGCCCTGCGCGCTGACCCGCGCCTCGTAATCCCGTCCACGGTCTTGAAACCTGGCCTCTGTAGTCGTTCGAAGGGCGATGGCTTTGCGCGTGAGCTGCCTGACGAGCCCAGCTACGGAGTCGGACCAAACGGCCTCTATGGGCTTACCGATCGCATCCCCAGCAGGCTTCAGATCGGCGACGCCGAGTCCACCATTATGAGCGACGACGACTCCATCGCGTCGCAGGAGCACTACGAGGTCGGGAAGCCTCTCGATCAACGCATCGGCAGGCATGGCAGGTATCGTCAGATATCTACGGCTTCAGTTGCGCCAAAATGAGTCAGATCCGCCTTGATTGCGGCACTTCGCGGTGCCGATCGTAATGGGATCGGCGCGCAGAATCCCAGACGTAGGTCCCGTCCTCGTCACTCAGCGCAAGCTACTCCCGGAATGGGGGTCAACACTATATGGATAGACAGGATAGTCGGGGCCGATGGCATCTCCCACGCGGCGACACCACGCAACAACCGCCGGATAGTCCGTCAGATGGAAGCCGCAATCTTGACCTCGGTGACTATAGGCGTAAGCCGCAATATCTGCGATCGACAGGTCCTGTCCGATGAGAAACGGCGTATTGGCAAGGCCACGGTCCATGGCGGCGAGGGCGCGGGTTCCCGCTTCGCGCTTCCCCGCTACCAAGTGCCGGTTGCGCTCGAGCCGACCGGTCAACGTCCAGAAGCGCAGCGAGCCGATCACCGGCTCAACATGATATTGCTCGAAGAACAGCCACTGCATGACCTTGGCGCGCTGATAGCGGTCTGCGGGCAAGAAGCGTGTACCCTCGCCGAGATAAGCGAGGATCGCGTTTGATTCGGCAATCGCACGCCCATCATCGATCTCGAGCACGGGGATGGCGCCGGCTGGGTTGAGACTCAGAAAGGCGTCGGTGCGGCTCTCACCCTCGAAGATCGACACGATGCGGCTGGTGTATGGGATCTGGAGCAGCCCGAGCAAAACCCGGACCTTCCAACCATTCTGCGACGGCAGGTAATCATGAAACGTGAGCACGGCGGTCCTCCCAATGAAGTGGGACGGAGCTTACATCTCGCACCGAAATGCGCATTCCGATTCTTGCGCTGAAATCTTCGAAGCGACGCTGCCTCGAGAGTTGAGCGCCACCGGCGCAATCTTCGGATACCTGCAGGTTGGATCCACCCACCGTTGTTGCGTTGCGCCAATCCGATTGGCGAGAGATGAATTTCTGGCAAAAACAGGCGCGGCGGCGCTAAGCTCCCACCTCGTCGCACTAACCGCCGCGGTCGGCGAGCCGCTAACACAGGTCAATGCGATGCTCCCGCGTCTCACGACAGAATTAGAGTTGGTGCGGACAAGACAGAACCGGGGGAAACGACATGCGAGTCAACGATGCGCAGCACAATTGTCCCCGCCAGACGTTGAACGAGGTGCTGGTCGCCGAGCTCGGCTGCCTGAGAGCTGATCTGATCGCCAGGCCGGACAGCCCTTCGGTAGCTGGCCTCGGCAGCCAGAGCTCGCCCCCGATCATGCCCAGCAGCCCGGCCGCCGCCGCCGTTCCCGGCGCCGGCCACGCGGGCCTTGCCACGGCAGCAAGTTCCAGCTGCCCGGACCCTGAGCAGAAGATTCACCTGACTGCAGCAACCTACGACGACTGTGAGGCGGGCCGCGTCAGGAATCTTTCCAACATCTATCGGCAGATCGGGTGTTGGTCGCAGCGATCCAGGAAGGGACAACCGGGCTACGCGCCACTTTCGGCAGTGTGTCTGTCAGGCGGCGGAATCCGCAGTGCAACTTTCAACCTCGGAGTCCTGCAGAGCCTCGCGCGGATTCAGCTGTTGGGAAAGTTTGACTATCTCTCCAGCGTTTCCGGCGGCGGATACATTGCGTCCTGGCTGCGGGCGTGGATGCATCGTAAGGGCGTGCCCGATGTCGTCACCGAGCTCGGCAGCGGGGCCAGAGGTTGCAATCCCCTGGCAACCGAGCCCAAACCCGTCTCCAACCTGCGCGAATACAGCAATTATCTGACCCCGGAGGTGGGCCTGTTCTCAGGCGATACCTGGTCGGTCGCAGCCACCATCGCCCGCAATCTCATACTCAACTGGTTGGTGCTGGTCCCGCTGCTGAGCGCCGTGGTCGGGATTCCGCTGTTGTTTCTGCTGTTCATCCGGACCACCGGGCTGTGGGATGACCTCCCCGTCTACCTGTTAGCACTGGCCGTTTGCATAGAGGTAGTCGCCAGCGTGCTGGTCTACCAGGCGCGTCGCTTTGCCAAGAATCCGGACAAGCCGCAGAGCTATTTCATCTTTCGCTGTGTGCTCCCCATCTGTCTCGCCGCGGGGACGCTTTCGGCAGCCGGAGTCGGTCTCAATGTGTCTTGGAGGGCGGTGCAGCCGGCGCCTTCCCGCGAGGACTTGTATGCGCTGTGGGCATTTGCCGGCATCTGGAGTATCGGGGTCCCTGTCCTGGGATGGGCCATCGCCGAGTTGATTGCACACGTCGTACCCCGCGCGCAGGTAGCGACCACAGGTAAGGACGACAAGATCAAGGGTGGCAAGGTCAGGTTATCAGACCAACAGATCAAGCAGGACGCGAGGCAGGTCCCGCTGGGACTCGAGGTCCTGGCACTCGTAGTCTCCGGCTTGATCGGAGCGTCACTGCTCGTAGGAGCCGTGACGTGGTGGTTCTCCTATCTCTACAACCATCCGGCGCTGTACGCGATTCTCGTGTTGCCGTTGTTAATGGGGATGTACCTCTTATCCCGCGTGATATTCATCGGCATTACGAGCCTCAATGACGAACAGGGGGATCGGATAGACCAGGGCTCAAGAGAGTCTCCGGAAGCGCGGCTGCGCAGCAGGATCTCGAGTAACGATGCAGACCGGGAATGGTGGTCGCGCCTGTCCGGATGGGTGCTACTGGTCATAACGTCCTGGGTAGCGGTCACGGGTATCTGCCTGATCGGCTGCTATCTGCCCAACGTCCTGTGGGGAATATTCCAGATCGCCAAGGAAAATCACGCTACGGTGACCTATGTTGTCAAAGGGGTCGTTGCAGCCGCAGGCCTGGCATCCGGTGTCATTGCGGCGCTTACTGCGAGCAGCTCCCAAACGCCGGCTCAGGGTAACGCAGAGGGCAAACCCACTCCGCCTTCCGTAGCCAGGATACTGGCAATTGCAGGCCCGCTTTTCCTCGTCTGCTTGATCATGGTCCTGTCATGGGGTGTCAAGGGGCTTGCCGAGGCCATAATCGGTCCTTCCGAGCTGTTCAGACTGCATTTCAACAGACCCGGCTCCGCGCAGCCGGTTGCCTTGCAAGCAACCGTGGAATTCATCGCCGTACTGGCAGGCTTGGTGGTCGTGGCCCTGATTGCCAGCCGGATTTCGAACGTGAATCGCTTCTCTCTGCATGGTATGTACCGCAACCGGCTGGTGCGCGCCTATCTTGGCGCCTCGAACTGCGCGATCGATGGCGAGGAACGCAGAACGCCCGATCCCTTTACGGGTTTCGCGCTCAACGACAATTTTCCGTTGCATCGATTGTGTGCGCATCCGCGGATAAGCGATACGCAAGGCGATCAACCCGGTACTGGGAGGTTAAAGCCATCACCAACCCCGGAGCAGCTGGCAAACCCGCACGCGATGCCATCAAGCGCGCGCGAGGGCTCACCGGATCGCGAATTCGACGTCGAGCGCCCGCTGTCCATCATCAACACCACGCTCAACTTGGTAAACGGCGGCAAACTCGCATGGCAGCAGCGCAAGGCCGAATCGTTCTCGATGACCCCGTTGTTCTGCGGTAGCTGGGCCGAGGGGTACCGCAAGTCAAAGGAATACGGCGGGCCCGGCGGCATCACGGTCGGGACGGCCGTAACGATTTCGGGCGCCGCAGCAAATCCAAACATGGGATATTCGTCCTCGCCGGTCCTTGGATTCCTGATGGCCATTTTCAACGTTCGCCTGGGGGCATGGCTCGGAAACCCCAACGCAGAGGGCGATCGCACCTACTCGCATCCCGGCCCCCGGCACGCCATCACGCCGTTATTCGCTGAAATGTTCGGACTGACCAATTCGAAGCGTAGCTATGTCAATCTGTCCGATGGTGGCCACTTCGACAATCTCGGACTCTATGAAGTCGTGCTGCGGCGCTGTCGCCAGGTTCTCGTCTGTGACGCAGGTCAGGATGGCTCGTTCTCCTTTGAGGACCTCGGCAACTCAATTCGCAAGATCCGCATCGATTTTGGCATCAATATCGTCTTCCAGAAGATCCAGATTCTTCCCAACACGCCGGAGAAAGAGGGACTGTGCTGCGCGATCGCACGGATTCGCTACAGCGATGTCGACGAGACACCGACCGAGGATGACGGCTGGCTGATCTACATCAAGCCAACCCTTCGCGGCCGCGGCACACAAGTTCCGTACGACATTTATAGCTATTCGCGCGGCAGCGCGAGTTTTCCACACGAATCGACGGCGGACCAGTGGTTCAGCGAGTCGCAGTTCGAAAGCTACCGCGCCTTGGGATCGCATATCGTGGAGCAATTGACTGAGAGTTTGGGTGCGCAGCCATATGTCGATTTCGACGCTTTCCGCGCAAGCGTCGACGACTACATGAGGGGTGCATCCATCGTCGGGGCCTCCTCGAGTTCGACTGCGCCTGGGATCGTCCCGCGCGAAGACACGACAGGGGCGGGCGTTACCGCGACCGTCACGTCTGATGTTGCTTCAGCAGCAGCATCGGCAGCTAGTGCGGCGGTTGCTGCGGCAGATATCGCTGCGCGCACCGAGGTCCGCTCGCAACCAGCAGAGCCGGACGCGATCCTCCGCTTGCGCCCATGATCTCATGCTCATGTTGCTCCCTACTGCAACGGTGTGCAGGATGTCTTCAAGAACGTGATGGCCTCAGCCCGCTGCAGCGTTCGATTCTGACCGCCGCGCTCACGCACTGTTGCTGTCCCGGATTCGACCTCGCGATTTCCGACAATCACGGCAAAGGGCACGCCGTTGGCGTGCGCCCGGAAGATGCGCAGCGCCAAACTCTCCGATGAGATATCGAGGCAGGCACGCACCTCGGCTGCATTCAGATCTCTCATCAACCCTTCTGCGCAAGCGACCTGCTGCTCGCCCACAGATAGGACTCTCACTTGCTCGGGCGCCAGCCACGGAGCGAGCTTCCCCGCACTGTGCTCCAGCAGAACACCCATGAAGCGCTCCAAGCTGCCGAACAGTGCCCGGTGCAGCATCATTGGCACCTGGCGACTACCGCCACTCGATGCGTAATGCACACCGAACCGTTCCGGTAGGACAAGATCGAGTTGGATCGTTCCGCACTGCCAAAACCGTCCCCACGCGTCCTGGAGGTTGAACTCGAGTTTCGGTCCATAAAACGCACCTCCGCCGGGTTGCTCTGACCATGCAAGACCGGCACACGAGGCCGCTCGACCCAGTAAGGATTCTGAATGAGTCCAAAGCTCATCATCGCCGACTCGACTGACCGGACGCGCCGACAGCTTGACGTCGACAATGTCGAAGCCAAACACATGGTAGAAAGTCCTGAGCCCCACCGCGAAGCGCTCAACCTCGTCGTCACGCTGTTCAGGCAAACAGAAGATGTGCCCGTCGTCTTGTGTGAACTGGCGCAGTCGAAACAACCCGCGTAGCGCACCGCTCGGCTCCGTCGGTGTACGAGCCCAAACTCGGCGATGCGCAACGGTAAGTCACGGTATGACAGCGACCGCCGTTTGACTATTTCGAGATGACCAGGACAGCTTACGGGCTTCAGTGCAACGGACTCCTTGCCATCATCGAATGCGAACATATCGTCGCGGTAGTGCGTCCAATGACCGCTGTCTATTCGATGGATGGTCAGGAGCGAAATTCGACGCAACAACACCGGCATTCAAGGCGGCGAGCAAGCGGAAGTGGCCTCGATTAGTGCGCGCGTTGGCGATCGTTGGCCAGTGCTTGACATGCAAGGCGCGACTTGCCTATCATTTACGCAAGTAATTACTTGCGTATAAACATGGCAGAGCGCCACGACACCGACGTGCTGTTCAAGGCCCTGGCCGATCCCAGCCGGCGCAAGCTGCTGGACCTGCTGCATGCGCACGACGGCCGCACACTCAACGAGCTGTGCGAACACTTGGACATGACGCGGCAGGGCGTGACGCAGCACCTGGACCTGCTGGAGGCGGCGAACCTGGTCGCCACCGTGCGGCGCGGCCGCGAAAAGCTGCACTTCCTCAATCCGGTACCGCTGCAGGAGATCTACGAGCGGTGGATTGCCAAGTTCGAAAAGCCGCGCCTCAAGGCGCTCTCAGATCTGAAACAACGCCTGGAGAAAGCGAATGGCTAGATCGACCTTTGTCTACGTGTCCTACATCCGCACCACGCCGGAGAAGCTGTGGTCAGCACTGACCGACGTGGAGTTCATAAGGCAGTACTGGTTCGGCATGCACTGCGAAAGCCAGTGGACGGTGGGATCCTCGTGGAAGATGGTTTCCGGCGACGGTCAGATCTTCGACGCCGGCGAGATCGTCGAGGCCGAGCCGCCACGACGCTTAGTGATCCGCTGGCAGCACCAGAACAAGCCCGAGCTCAAGGCCGAAGGCGAGTCGCAATGCACGATGGAACTGGAGCCCAGTGGAACGGCGGTCAAGCTCTCCATCACCCACACCATCGAGCGCGAACCCTCGAAATTCATCGCGGCGGTGTCCGGCGGCTGGCCGAAGGTCATCTCCAACCTGAAGTCCCTGCTGGAGACCGGTTCCACCGCTCTGCAGGACCCGTACCCGACGGGCAATCCCTACAGCCGCCGCTGACACCCCATTGAGAGCGCCCACTCTGGAAGGAGTGACCATTTATGAAAATCCATGTGTTCCATACGAGAAGGGTTCGAAGGATGTGCTTGGCCTCGGCCCACCCGACCCGGCTTTCATCGCGCGTGGGGAGCAAAACTTCAGCCGCTTCGCAGCGGTGCTCAACGACTCCCTGAAAGGCAAGACTTGGGTGCTGGGCAACCGACTGACGCTCGCAGATTTTTCCATAGGAGGGCTTCTTCCCACCGCAGAGCGGTTGGAGCTGCCGGTGGGCCGCTTCCCGGAGATCTGCCGCTGGTACGAGGGCTTGGCCTCACTGCCTGCTTGGCGGGACGCGCTTGCGGCAAGAGATGCCGCGCTGGCGTTGTGGCTCTCCAAGAGGGCGGCCAGGTGACGGCCGTCTCTAAGGGCCTGCCGACCTCGCCAGATGGTCAAGCAAGGGCGCGAACTGCACGCCGTTCTTCGCGCCCTTGCACATGGAGCTCGACGTCAGATGCTGCGCAGGCTTGCCCGCAGGGAACTCACTTCTCTCTCTCGCTGACGTTGCCGATAGCTGCGCGTCTTGTGGCGATTTCCGCACAGGGCCGCCGAGCACCAGCGGCGATTACCGGGTTTGGAGCGATCGAAGAACACCCACAGGCACTCCTCTGACGAACACACTTTCAGGCGTTCGAGTCGCGCCGTAACCGACAGCAGGCACATTTCACCCAACACGCGCGCCAAGGCGCTCGACCTTGGCGCGGGATCCAGGGTGATCCTGCCGCCGCCTGACGCCGCGACGGCTAGTGGAAAGGCCGCGCTGAGCTCATTGAGTTGCACGATCGCCTGTGACTGTGCCGAGCGGTCTTCTGGTGCAACCCCCAGATAATCTCGAATAGCCGCGCGCAACTTGAGCGCCATGCGATGCGCCTGTGCGCTGACGTGCGCACGTGCACCGAGCAGCCCACGCTCACGCATCCATTCCTCCAGCTGGCCGGCCGTGGCCAGCTCGTCGTGGCCCTCGTGTTGCTTGCCCTTCTCCGTGTATTGGCGCAGATCGAGAGAGTTGACGAAGTCGTACAGCAGCGCGAGCTCGGGTGGAACCACGAATTTTTTCGACAGTTTCATCCGACACCAGTATAAGGCTTTTGGTGGTTGACGCAACCAGCACCTGCTAATAGCATTTGCTCGTGTCGAATGACCCAAAGGAGCAGGAATATGGACGCTGCATCAAGTACCCACACCCTCATCTCCACCGAAGAGATTTCGTACCGCAAGTACCTGCCGGTTCTCGGTACGCGGATGGCCTATGTTGATGTTGGAAGCGGCGATCCGATCGTATTCCTGCACGGCAACCCGACGCCCTCATACCTGTGGCGCAACATCATCCCGTACTTGTTACCTCTCGGCCGGTGCCTGGCGCCGGACTATGTTGGTATGGGTAACTCAGGCGCCGCACCCGATGGCAGTTACCGCCTCGTCGATCAGCAGCGCTATCTCGACGCCTGGTTCGACACGCTCGGAATCAACCGCAACGTGATTCTCGTGGTGCACGATTGGGGATCGGCCCTGGGTTTCTCCTGGGCACATAGGCATCCCGAGCGCGTCAAGGCGATCGTTTACATGGAGGGAATCGTCAGGCCCTTCCGATCCTGGGATGAGTGGCCCGATGCTACGCGCGCGTTCTTCCAGGCCCAGCGGACCTCCGCCGGAGAAGAGCTGATCCTGCAGAAGAATCTGTTCATCGAATATCTGCTGCCGTTGCGAAACATCTGCGCGGAGGCGCTTGAAGTGTATCGCCGCCACTATCGCACTCCGGGGATTTCCCGCCTGCCGATGCTCGCCTGGACGCGAGAGTTGCCGATTGCCGGCGAGCCGCACGACGTGGTCCAAATCGTCGAGGCGTACGCTCAATGGCTCTCGCGCAGCTCTATCCCCAAGTTGTTCATTGACGCCGAGCCGGCGGGTTTTCTGATCGGCGCACAACGGGAGTTCTGCCGGGCATGGCTCAACCAGCAAACAGTCAGTGTCCAGGGCTCACATTTCCTGCAGGAAGACGCACCCCACGCCGTTGGTGAGGCAACCGCGCGGTTCGTAGCCAAGGTGCTGGCCGGTCAGATCCCGTGAGCACAAGAATGACAGACGACCTGCATTTCATGCAGCTCACCGAGCTCGCTGCGCAACTCGAAGCGCGCCAGATCTCGCCGGTGGAAGTAGCCCAGCTGCAACTCAGTCGCATTGCGGCGCTCGATGGCCAACTTCACAGTTATGCTCTTGTCACACCTGAATCGGCCCTGGCGGCCGCGAAATCTGCCGAGGCGAGCATTGCCGCAGGCCGTTATCGAGGCCCCTTGCATGGCGTGCCTCTGGGCGTGAAGGATCTTTTCTGGACCAAGGGTATTCCGACGAGCGGGGGCATGCCGATGCAGCGCCAGTTCCGCCCGCTCGAGGATGCAACTGTGGTTGCGCGATTGAAGGATGCCGGTGCGGTATTGCTGGGCAAACTCCAGATGACCGAAGGGGCCTACTCGGATCACCATCCGGCAATCGAACCACCCCGCAACCCCTGGAATCCAGAGTATTGGCCCGGCATCTCTTCCAGCGGGCCGGCTGTAGCCACGGCGGCCGGCCTCTGTTACGGCGCATTGGCATCCGACACGGGTGGATCGATTCGTTGGCCCTGCGGCGCCAATGGACTGACGGGGCTAAAACCGACCTGGGGACGCGTCAGCCGTTTCGGGACAATGGAGCTTGCGGCGAGCCTGGACCATGTTGGACCAATCGCCCGCAGCGCCAGGGACGTGGGCGCGATCTTCTCGATCGTCTCGGGCCGCGATGAAAGGGACCCGACTTCGTTGGTGAGTCCGAGGCAGGACCCGGTCCTGCCGGCGAGCCGCCTGGGCAAGCTGCGCGTTGGCGTTGATTCACGCTGGAACTCCGAAGACGTGGACGCATCCGTGCAGCGAATAATCTCGGAAGCAACCGAAGTGTTCCGCGGGCTCGGATGCCAGATCGTGCAAGTCAGCGCTCCCGACGTTGCTCAATCGGTAATCGACTGGGTACCGGCCTGCGCGGTCGAAGCGGCTGTAGCGCACGCGGCGACTTATCCCGCGCGCAAGAGCGAGTACGGCAAAGTGCTCGCCTCCGTCCTGGAAACCGGCCGCTCAGTCTCCGCCTTCGAGTATCAGAAGATCCGTCTGCGCCGGATGGAGCTGAAAGGCAGGTTCGCGCGATTGCTCGAGGAGATCGATGTCTTACTGATCCCGGTACAGCCTTTTGCACCGCTCGATCTCGCGACGATTCGGACCTTGGGTGCACAACCGGAGCTCATCCTGAAGTTGCAGCGGTACACGGCGCCTTTTGATCTAACCGGGCAGCCGACAATGACCTTGCCCGGCGGCTACATTGAAACCGGGTTGCCGATCGGCTTGCAGCTGGTCGCGGCCCACTGGGCCGAGGCGATGTTGATCGACACAAGCATCGCGTTTCAGGACGTGACCGACTGGCATACTCGACATCCGCCGGTCTGACGGTGAGGCGACCTCATCATCGGGCCAACTGTCCTCGTCCTGTGAGTGAGCCGCTGACTTGAAGAGTCACCTCCTCAGCCCTGCTGCGTGTCGTTTCCGACTTTGTGGATGAGCGCCAGAGTCCCGGTAGTATTCGCGTCGATGACGTGAATAACTTCGTCAAAGGACTGATCGAGGAAACCTTTGCCCAAGCCGTGGCCAGCATTGGCGAGCAATGCGTCGGCCGGCCGGCCAAGCTCCTGTACAGCTTGTCGAATGCCCTCAGGGGTAGCCAAGTCCACCCGGACAGCTTCGATCGAGATACTCAATCCAGAAACCTCCTCGACGGCATCACTTAGATCCCGATCGGCGGCGACGACGAGGTCGAATCCGTTCTGTGCGCATTCACGGGCGAGTTCCAGGCCGATACCGCTCGACGCACCGGTCACGACAGCCAGAGGTCGGGTCGAAGCGTTGATGAGCCCTCTCCATGTGTTGGTGCATGGGGACGGATGTAGCACGAAACGCGCCAGCCATGACCTGCTTTTGCCCATCCTGTAAGTAACTCCCTGGCTGCGAGCGGGAGTTATGAAGGTACGCCGCGTACCCGGGACGGCGCACCTGCATGTATCGGACGAATCCGACAACAAGTTGAGTAACTGCCGACTGCCGCTGCGGTTGGCCGAACGCACATGCTTTGCCAACCAGGTGGAGTTGAATCAGGATCGCTCGGCACGCAAAGCTTGGCACAGACGGGTCACCGGAAGGGAGCCAGATGATTGACGCCCTCATCCAACGTATGGAGAATTTTTCGCACCTCGATCCCCTCTCGAGAAACGAGCTGCGGGCTGCCTGCATTGCGCATGCCCAATACTTCAGCCCACGACAGGTCATCTTCTCAGCTGGAGAACAGGCACTCGGGGCGTACTTCGTGCTGAGCGGCTTTGCTTGTCGGAATCTGCACCTCCCGAATGGCAAGCGGCCCATAACCGAGCTTCTGCTGCCCGGTGATGTCTTTGGCGCGCGAGCCTTCCTGTTTAAGCCCAATGATCATGCCGTCAGCTCGCTTACTCACTTACAAGCCGCTTTCCTCTCGAGGACCACGCTATCTCGCTGGTCCAGGCGATCACCCTCGCTCAACGAGGCCCTCTGGAGGGCGAGGGCGCTGCAAAGCGCCATTCACGGCCAATGGCTCATCAATGTTGGATCGCGAACTGCCATCGAACGCCTGGCACACCTGTTCTGCGAGCTGTTGGTACGGTTGCGTGCTGTCTCGCTCGCCACTCAGGATGCCTGCACCCTGCCCTTGACTCAGACCAATCTCGCCGACGCCACCGGGCTTACTCCTGTGCACGTCAACCGTACCCTCGCGCGCTTGAGTCGGCTCGGAATCTCAACATTCAAAGACAACCGGCTGATCGTTCACGACCCGGCGCGCTTGCAGGAAATTGGCGGCTTCGACCCGGAATACCTGAGGACGCCTGGCCCAGACCCGCAGGAATGCCTTCCCGATTCAATCGCTTCCCCACAGTTTGATGATCGAGCTGCCGCCCTAATGCGGCACCCAGGAACGCTCAATGAAATCCCACCTGCCGCTACAGCCCGCCGTACTTAACTGACATCCACAAAGCTCACGGGCCCGAAGGGATGTCGTGCCCGGTCGCATAAGCTTCAGGCTGAGAACCTCGGCGGTCAGCCTGGCACCGGAGGCGTGGCGCAACGGCCACAGTCAAATCGATCCAAGCCATTTCACAGCGCAGCGGTGCCTCGTTCTTCTGCACCGCGACCCAAAGAGCCTGCGTGGAAATTCTGCTCCCCTGGCAGCGGCCTCCCGCTGCATCGGCTTAACCTGCGTTAGTTTGACAGCCACCCCGCCCAAGCATCCTTTCAGGTGAGAGTGCCAACGCGCATGTGAGCGACAGGCCCGCCTTCTTGAGTTTGCCTTGCATCAGCGGAGACTGGTTCCACACAAGTAGGTAATGACCTACACTGAAAACAGCCAATGGCTCGCATCGCCGTGTGCCGGAACGGCGCACGGTTTCCGCCATGTCGTCGCCAGCCCAAGTCCTCATTTTCGACCCCCACAACGAATACGGTGCGCTGTTCATCGAGAATATCTATCGTCGTCATGGACTTGCATCCGTATGTGTTTGCACCCGCCGACGTGAGCTCGCAGGTTACCGGCAAGCCCTCGATCGGCTGCCTTCGGAATGGGTAGCCGGGTCATACGAGGTCGACGGCATTCGCAGGGACGACCTGGCCGCACAGTTGCGAGCGCATCACCGGATCGAGGCGGTGATTCCCTTTGATGAGCTGAGCGTTTTACCCGCCGTCGAAGTCGCTTCGAGCTTGGGCCTGAATTGGCCACAGCCCGAAATCATGCGGCGTTTCCGCAACAAGTTTGAACTCAAGCAGTACCTCCGCAGCACTTCGCCGCAACTGCGGATCAATGCGTCTCGGCTGGTAGGCAAAGCCAGCGACATCTTCGCATTGCGCAAACAAGTCCCTTATCTTCGTTTCGTGCTGAAGCCAAACGATGGGTACGGAAATCGGCACATCGGCATGTTCGCATTCGACTCGTCTGAAGTGCAGATCCGTGCTTACTTGCGGCGCATCAGGGGCGAGAGTCTGATGGAGGAATACATCGGCGGTACGGAATATTTCGTCAATGGGCAAATGGATGCTCACGGCGATGTCTTCATCATTGCCATTTTTCAATACCTGCGCGGAGCCGCCAACGGACGCCATAACATCGACCTGGAAACGACTCAGATGCCACATGGCACACCGTTGTTCGACAACATAGCTGACTACGCTGAAAAGGTAATGCGCGCGACGCGGTTGACGCGCAGTCCGTTTCATCTCGAACTCAAGATCGATGAGCACGGTCCCTGTCTGATCGAAGCGGCTGCACGGCTCGCGGGGCACGGCAATGCGCTTTTGTGCGGAGAGCTTCACGGCCCGCAACTCGATGTCATCGACTGGGCCGCTCACTACTACCTCGGCACGGCGGAGTACGGCGCGCCGCCGCTCAATTGGGATCAATATAATTCACACACAACACGATATGTTCACGGTGTGGCGCTCAAACGCGAGCGGGTGTATGAGCTGAGAGGGATCGCCGAGGTGGAAGCGCTGCCGGAGTTTTACAGATGGGTGCAGAAGCCGGTCATCGGTATGCGTGTGCAGCGTACCGTCGATTGTCTCAGCATGCCGTGGAGCGTGCTGTTGAGAGCACCGGCACAATGGCAGACGGCGGCGGCGGCGCGGATAGTTCGCCAGCTCATTGTATGGAACAACCGCATAGGATATGCAAAGCGGTCCGCTCTATGGTTGCGGTTGGCAATGCTCAAGGGGCCGCCAAAGTTGCGTCAAGTGCTCACGATGATGCCGTTCAGGAAGCTTCTTTCCCATCTGTCAATCTGAACGTGCAGAGTTGGTCAACCGGCGCCCAACGCTGCGCAATCTGGCGGTTTGCTGGCGAAAGCCAGATGCCGGCCGCCGAGGTTCAATCCGAGATCGCAGCGCGATCACCTTCGTCGGTGGCTGGTATTCCCATCCTGGGTGCTCGCCGACCTGCCGGCGCGATCGCGGGATGCGCGGTTGGATGTACGGGCTGCCGCCGGATGCCTGCATTTATGACCTGCGCCGGCCGGCGCTCCCGCTGGGTGGCCTTACGGCCTCGCCGGTCCGACCGGCCGGCTCAACTGCGGCCTTATCGCCAGCAAAGCCGTCCTCGTCCTCGAGCTTCAGGCTGTAGCTGTCTACATCCACGCCTGGTAACCGCTGCGCGCCATGGGTGGGCAATGCCGATGGCTCACCTCCACCAGGGGATGAGGCACTCACTCTCACAGGTACTTCTCCCATTCCTCCTCCAGGTTCCATCGGTCTACGATTTACGCATGGCCGAAGGTTACCCCACCGCTATTCATTAGCGCGTCGCACAGTTGTGGGGAGAATCAGCGGTTCCTGGGATCCGCTCCAGATCGCATCGACGGCTGGCACGTGTTCGAAGACGCAATCGCAGCCTGACTCGCGCAGCGCCTGTTCGGAAAATCCGCCTGTTATGACACCAGCAGCGAACATGCCAAGTTGCTTCGCTGCCCTCGCATCGTACGGCGTGTCGCCGATGGACACGGCGCATGAGGAATCCGCAACCTGCAGTTTCGCCAGACATTTCCGAAAGAGGGACGGGTCCGGCTTTCCATGCTTTACCATCTCGCCGCATGCCAGGGCGTCCGTGATGTCGAGGACACCCAGCTGTTTGTCATACGCGACCAGCTCTTCCTCCTGACATGTAGTCGCAATTCCGATCAAAATGTCCCGCTGCTTGAGTCTTTCGAACAGCCTTCGAACCCCGGGGAAGGGCCGCGCGCGCAAAAGAAAGTGGGTTCGGTAGCAGTCGCCTTGTGCTTTGAGCAGGCGATGTTTGGTTTCCTGAGACTCCTTCGGCAGCAGCTGATCCAGCATCCAAGTGCCATCCATGCCGGAGAACGCCTGCAGATCGGCCCAGCTGAAGGTGTGCCCGGCGGCGTTCAGCGTGGCCCGCCAACTTTCGAGTTGCAGAGGAACGGAGTCCATGAGTGTCCCCTCAACATCGAAGATGCTTACGGCCGGCTCTACAACGCGCATACCGAACTCGACATTGAATATGACAATAACGTTTCAGCGGAGGCGAAGTTCCAGCAGCCGGGCATAGAGATGTGCTGCCGCGGGGCCGTAGCGGAGCCAATGACAGAATGGCTTGCGAGGAAGCCGGCATCGACGTCCTTTTGGCTAAACCGCTCGAGCTGGAAGTAATAGGTCGTTTGCTGGACTCGTGATTCGCAGCCGGCCGGGTTGAGTCCCGCATCTCGGCGGTCGCTCACTCATTCGGACGCGCCGCTGGCCCGTCCTGAGCGAGCAGCTGGCGCAAAGCTCTGCGCCTTCTCGACGGCCTCAACCCCATCGTGGGCCACGATGACTTCATGCCGCGCATGCTCAGGAGCATGGACGGGCAGGCCGCAAGCGCCGGAGGTATGCGTGCCGCGGGCCGTCGCAAGCTTTCAGAATACAAGTGTTATTGTCGTTAGTGACTCTCAGGGAGCGGTATGTTCGTGGAGTCCGACACCGACACCATATTCTCTGTTGCAGGGCCGCGATCTGCGAAGACCTTCAAGTTAACGTACGTTAAGCATACGGCTCTTAACGGGCGCGCAACTTGCTGAAGAACAGCAATGAAGCATAGTCGTTCACCCTGAGTGCCCATAGTACCGGGGGTTCGAGCGTGCAATTCCTTTCCAAGCTGATGCCGCGTGAACGTCGATTCTTCGACCTCTTTGATCAGCACGCGGAGCTAGTAGTCGCCGCAAGCGCGGTGCTCTCGGAGCTGCTGAGGGGCTTCACCGGCGGGGAACACAACCGGGGCGAGCGCATCGCCGGCATTATTGAGCTCGAACACCGCGCCGACAAGGTGGCTCACGAGACGTTCGCGCTTCTCCACAGAACGTTCGTAACGCCATTGGATCGGGAGGACATCCACCGCCTGATCTCCCGGATGGACGACGTGCTTGACCTCATCCAGGACACGGCCGAATCCTTTCAGCTCTACGATGTCCGTCACCTCACGTCCGAGGCGTGCGAGCTCGCCGACCTCGTGCATGAGTGTTGCCTGAGGATGCAGCAAGCGGTGCATCTGCTCTCCAACATGGGGCAGTCGGCGAAGATCCTGGAGCTGTGCAGTGAGATTGACGGGCTGGAGTCTCAGGCGGACCGCGTGATGCGGACCGCCTTGTCAAAACTGTTTCGCGAGGAGAACGATGTCCGGCAGCTCATGAAACTCGAGACCGTCTATCAGTTGCTCGAGTCGGCGACCGACCGCTGCGAAGACGTGGCCAACGTCATCGAAGGTGTGGTCCTTGAGAACGCGTGAGCGCTTAGCCTCGATGGAGGCTTCAGGTCCTTAGCATGGACATCTCCCTGAGCTTCACGACCTTGGTGTTGCTGGTCGGCCTCGCTTTGGCGTTCGACTTCCTAAATGGATTTCATGACGCCGCCAACTCCATCGCAACCGTCGTCTCGACAGGTGTGTTGCGTCCCTATCACGCGGTCGCGTGGGCAGCATTCTTCAACTTCGTCGCGTTCGCGATCTTCAAACTCAACGTCGCCGCCACCGTCGGTAAAGGCATCCTCGCACCGGAGTTGGTGGATGCTCAGGTCATCTCGAGCGCCCTCGCAAGTGCGATCGCGTGGGACCTGATCACCTGGTACTACGGCCTCCCGACGAGTTCCTCGCACGCGCTCATCGGGGGAATGATCGGCGCTGGGATGGCCAACGCCGGGACAGCATCTCTGGTCCCAGCGGGGGTCTTGAAGACCATGGCATTCATCGTGATCTCGCCGCTGCTGGGGCTGCTGCTTGGAGGGCTGCTCATGGTGGCGGTCTCGTGGATCTTCTTTCAGCGCTCGCCGTACGCCGTGGATCAATGGTTTCGCCGGCTCCAACTCCTGTCCTCGGCTCTGTACAGCATTGGACACGGCAGCAATGACGCGCAGAAGACCATGGGCCTCATCTGGCTCATGTTGATCTCCGCGGGAGCAACCTCGCGCGATCACCTCCCGTTCTGGGTGGTCGCGAGCTGCTACACGGCGATGGCGCTCGGCACTCTCTTTGGCGGGTGGCGCATCGTCAAAACCATGGGCCAGCGCATCACGAAGCTCAAGCCCGCCGGCGGCTTCTCTGCAGAAACCGGCGGAGCGCTGACGTTGTTCCTTGCTTCGGGTCTGGGCGTACCGGTATCGACCACTCACACCATCACCGGTGCAATCGTGGGAGTCGGGGCGACTCAGCGCGTCTCGGCGGTTCGCTGGGGCGTGGCCCGGAATATTGTAGTGGCTTGGGTCATTACCATCCCGGCCACCGCGGTCATGGCTGCCGGTGCCTGGTGGCTGGCCAGGTTGGCCGGTTGAGCGAGGTCAAACTAGCCCGCCGGCATTCTGTCGATCCCAATACGCTGGCAGCAGATGACGTCGGCTTGCGCGATTAAATGTTGATCAGCAGGGGCTATGTAGACCGTGCCACTCTCCAGCCCCTCGCGGTCGCACGGCATTCGCACCGGCAGCTTGCTACTCTGACTCAGCAGATTCCGCAGCATGTCGCCGGAGTGCGCAGGCCGATGTAGCACTACAAACAACTTCGCAGCGAGTCCGGAAGGAAGCTCAGTCACTATCTTACGCAGCGGATCTAACGCACCTGCTGAACCCCCAATCACAATGATGTCATGCCCGTCCACTGTTCATCCTGGTTCCGAGGTGATCCATCGCACGCCCGAATGGTTTTCAAAGGTCAAAATCGGGCGTCGGGGCACGGAGCACATTAGCCCCGCAATCGAATTTCCGGCTAAAGTACGCGCAAGCATCGTTCCTGCACGCGTGCAAAGCGTGGCCACCTCCGGGCCCTTCCCGTCGCTAAGGGGCTCGCAACAAGCCCCCATGTGATAAGTTTCGGCGCGTCGCGACGAACGTCCAGCGAGTCACGCGAATCATCCGAACACAGGTGGGAACACGTGAAAGCCATGACATGCGGTGAGGCCGTGATGAAGTTGCTCTCGGCCTACGAGGTGGACACGGTATTCGGCATGGCCGGGACGATGACCGTCGAGCTGTATCGCGGCATCGCACTTTCAGGGATTCGCCACGTGCAGTGTCGCAACGAGCAAGGCGCCAGCCTCATGGCCGACGTCTACGCGCGCGCGACCGGCAAGCCCGGCGTTTGCACGATCATTGCCGGCCCCGGTGTCACCAACGCGGCGACTGGCATCGCTCAAGCTTATTGTGATTCGCAACCCTTGCTCGTACTGTCCGGAGCGTGCGCCACGCGCACACAGGGGAAAGGCTGGGGAGCAATCCATGAACTCAACGACCAGGCCGCAGTAACAGCGGGATTCACCGCGTTCAGCGCCATGGTCCGATATCCGGAAGAGCTGCCAGAATTGATTGCTCGTGCCTATGCGGTGTTTCGCGGCAGCCGCCCTCGTCCGGTTCACCTGTCGCTGCCTCGGGACGTTCTCCCGGAAACCGTGGAGGCCGACTGGAAGAGCCGCCGCGCTCCATCCTTGCCGATGCCCGATCCGGCCGCGATCGGCGAGGCCGCGGATCGCCTCGCTCAGGCAAAGCGCCCTCTGATTCTCGTCGGCGGTGGCGCGGTTGGTACGCGCAAGGCACTGACTGAGATCGCCGAGCGTATCGGAGCTCCGGTTCTTTCCACCAATGCCGGTAAAGGGATACTTCCGCAATCCCACCCTTTGTCCCTGGGCTGCTCGATCCTTCAGGAAGCGAGCCAGCAGGCACTGGCCAACGCCGACGTGGTGCTGTTGGTTGGCTCCGAAGTCGCGGCAGGCGATCACTTCCTGCCGAAGCTCGAAATATCGGGCGACATCATTCGGATCGACATTGATCCAACGGAACTGACATCGATGTATTCCGCGGCGGTACCCATTCAGGCCGACGCCCGTGCCGCGATGCTCGCCCTCTCGTCCGCCCTCTCCAGCCGCAAGCCCGCAGCGCAGCGGTCGGAAGGCGAGCACCGGGTCCGGGACGCCCTCGCCCGCAATGCCGCGAAAATGACCGACCTCGAAAAGTTACACGCGCGCGTATGGAAGATACTGCGTTCAGTCCTTCCTACCGACGCAATCGTGATGGGCGACGCCACGCAGATTGTGTACACCGGCTGTTTTGCAATGCCGATGGAAATGGAGCGCTGCTGGTACTATTCCGGCAACTATTGTTCGCTGGGTGTCGCCTTGCCGATGGCCATTGGCGCCAAGATCGGCGCGCCACATCGGCCGGTGATCGCCGTCGCGGGCGACGGCGGGATCATGTTCACGATTAATGAGCTCGCCACGGCGGCGGAAGAACGCCTCGCGCTTCCGGTAATCGTGTGGAACAACGATGCCCTGAACGCGATCGTGGAACAGATGGACCAACGGCAGATTCCGCGCATCGGCGTGGAGCCCAAGAGCCCGGACTTCCTGGGATTGGCGCAGAGCCTGGGCTGTCGTGCCACTCGCCCCGCGAGCGCCGAACACCTGGCGCAATCCGTGCGGGATGCTCTCGTCGCGGATCGTCCGACCCTGATCGAAGTTCGACAGGACAGCCCTTGGCTTCAGGTATAACCGCCGGCCTGGATGCAGGGATGGGCACGGATATCAGGTAGAAGCCCCGATCTTCCGTGCTCACGAAGGATCGCCAATTTGTTGGACTTCCAATGTTTGGTTGCCGTGGATATTCGGCGTATGCAGCGCCCGCGGCCGTCGCACCGGATTCTGGTCATTGATCTCATCCCGCGGCCGGTAGGGTGCCTCGAGGAAGGCCCTCTCCCCGGCTTCGAGCCGCACCCCCAGCGCCTCCACGGCAACGTCGAGGTGCCCCGTTTTGCCAGCACCCACGATCGGAATGTTGTGGTTGGGGCTGCCCGCGACCCAGGCCATCGCCACGTGTGCCGCGGTTACGCCCCGGCGCGCGGCCACCTCGCGCACACGGCGTACTATCTCGCGATCGATGTCGTCACCGAAGAATTCCTGGTAAGCGTCGTGGACCGTGCGCGCGGTCCCTCCGTCCCGTGCGAGGAAACCGCGTGCCAGCGGACTGAACGTTGTGACCGCGATGCCTTGGTCCCGGCAGTAGGGGAGCATCTCCCGCTCTTCCTCGCGGTAGAGCACGTTGTACTGGCACTGCATGTTCACAAATTGCGTCCAGCCGTTCATCGCCGCCACGTGGTTCATCTTCGCGAACTGCCACGCATACATCGTGGACGCGCCGAGGTAGCGCACCTTGCCGGCACGGACCGTGTCGTGCAGCGCCTCCATAGTTTCCTCGACAGGCGTGTCCGCATCGAAGGCATGAATCACGTAGAGATCGACGTAGTCTGTACCCATCCTCGCCAGCGACCGGTCGATCGAAGTCGCGATGTGTTTGCGTGACAGGCCACGATCGTTCGGGTCATCGCTCATCGGGTAGTAGACCTTGGTTGCGAGCACCAGCCGCTCGCGTGCGCTCATCCTGAGCAGGTTCTGCCCGACCACCTCCTCGTTGCGCCCGCTGGAATACCAGTCGGCCATGTCGAAGAAGGTGATACCGAGATCGAGGGCGCGCCGCAGGATGGGAATCGAATCGTCTTCGTCGAGCACCCATCCCTTCCAGGCGGAGTTGCCCATCGACATCGTGCCGAGGCAAAACTGCGACACCTCGAGGCCCGTCTGCCCGAACCGGATGTAATCCATGCGACACCTACTCCGATGTTGGCGGCGGAGGATGCACCGCCGTCCAGTGCTGCGCGATCGATGCCCGGTCGCAAAGCCAGACGCCCTCATGCCGCTGGATGTGGTCGAGCAGGCGCTCGAGGGCACCGATCCGCCCGGGGCGCCCGATGATCCGGCCGTGCAGGCCGATGGTCAGCATGCGGGGGCTGCCTTCGCTGCCGCGCCGGTAAAGCCAGTCGAAGGCGTCGCCGCAATAACGGAAGAAGTCCTCTCCCGTACTGAAGTCGCCTCCGCGCTGCAGACGGCTGTCGTTAGTATCAAAACAGTACGGAAGGATGAGCTGGAAAACCTGCCCGACGCGCACCCAGTAAGGAAGGTCATCGTTGTAGGCATCGCTGTCGTACAGGAAGCCCCCGAGCTCGGCGACCAGTCGCCGCGTGTTCGGACCGGGTCGGCCCGTGTACCAGCCGACGGGCCGCCGCCCGATGAGGCGCGTTATCACCTCAACGTTCCTGAGGATGTCCGCGCGCTCCACCGCCTCGGAAACAAACTGATAGTCGATCCACCGGTGGCCGTGACAGGCGACCTCAAAGCCGCTGGCAGCCAGCTCGGCTGCCGCCGGCGGATTGCGCTCCAGCGCCATGCCGACGGCGTACACCGTCGCCGCGACGCCGCGCTGCCGCAGGATCCGCATAATTTCCCAGAAGCCGACCCGGCTGCCGTACTCGAAATTCGACTCGACATTGAGGTTGCGCGCGTTAGCCAGCGGCTCACCTCCCACGTCGGTCAGTACGAATTCGGAATGCGCGTCGCCGTGCAGAATGTTGTACTCGCCGCCCTCCTCGTAGTTCAGGACCACCGAGACCGCGATCCGGGAGTTGCCGGGCCAGCGTGGGTCGGGCGGATGGCCAGCGTATCCAATCAGGTCGCGCGGATAGCTGTCTGCTGGATTCACTTCACACATCCCGCGCCAGTGGCCCCCACGTCGCCTTCGATAGCAATCCAATCCATATAGGCGTGCAGAGCCTCCCTCACCGGCCGTGGCCTCCAGCCCGTCTCCGCGCTGATCCGCGAGATATCGTAGGCACCCCACATACCATCGAGGCGGGTGGGATCCTGCACGATGTCCGCATCTTCGGCGGAGGTGATCTCGGCATGGAATCCCGGATACTTCTCGGCCGCCCACCCCACCAGCTCGCCCAGACGTGTCGTGTGCCCCATTGCGATGTTGTATGCGCTATAGCGCACGCGCTCGAGGCGCAGCACGGCGACGATCGCGCGGGCGACATCCTCTACGTGCACGTAGTCGCCGACTGCCTCGAGCGTGTTAACTCGCACGCGCTTCACGCCTGCGACAGCCATGTGAGCGATCCTGTTCGGGCCGTGCCTGAAGGTGCGGCTGGCCGTTGGGCGGTCCATGGTTCCGTAAACGGACGCGAGCCGTACGGAAGCCGTTGAGAATCCGAACAACTCCCCATAACGCTCGGTGATCAGTTCGGAAGCCAGCTTGGAGACTCCGTAGAGCGTACGGGGCATAACATACCCGTCCTCCGGCAGCGGCTCGCCGGGGCGATCGGGACCGTGATGCTTGTAGACGGCACCGGAACTCACGTAGATGAACCGTTGGAGCCCCGGCACGGTGCGCGCCCACTCGAGCAGCGCGACCGTTCCCATCAAGTTGACATCGACGATACGGGCAGGATCGTCCGCCTCCGGCTCCCTCCTGGCTTCGCGCGCCGTGCCGCGCGAGATCGGCGTGATCGTAGCACCGTGGGCAATACGGGTGATGTCGTGTTGTGCGAGCGCCTCACGCCAGCTATGCGGCTGAGTGATGTCAGCAACGACGATCGAAAGGCGATCTGCGACGGGAGCGAAATAGCGCGTAGCGGCCGCGTCCGCCGCAGCAGCATCGAGGATCACGACACGCGCGCGCGGCTCGGTCTCGAGCCAGTACCGTGCAAGAACGCTCATGACGAATCCCGTCGCGCCGGTAATGAGTAAGGTCATGAGTGCACGCACCGCTTCACAGCGGAAACCGCTGAAGCAATCCGATCAGCGCACGAGTGCCGAGCGCAAAATCTTCGAGCGCCATCGCCTCCTCCGGATTGTGACTGCCGTGATCGTTGCGTACGAAAATCATGGCCGAAGGGATCCCCGCCTTGGCAAACACCGCAGCATCGTGCCCCGCCCCGCTCGGCATTTCCAGCGGCTGCTCGAGCAGGCTCATCAGGCAGCTCCTCAGGCGCGGATCCATCATCGCCGGGGGTGAATCGGTGGCTGCGCCCAGATCGAAGGAGACTCGATACTGGCTGCCGATTTGCTCCGCAGCGCGCCGCGCCTCGGCAACGATCGCCTCCATAACCTCCTCCGACACGCTGCGCAGATCGAGCACGAAACGAGTCTCCCCGGCGACCTTGCTCGGAGCGTGCGCCGCCACGTCGGTATACAGCTCGCCGGTCGTTAGCAAGAGATCCGCGCCCTGTCCTTCCGCGCGCTGCCACACGCCCTCCATGTGATGGAGGAACGCAACGGTCGCCGCCACCGCGTCATGCCTCAGAGCGCGGGGTAGCGCGCCTGAGTGCCCGTATTGCCCCACGCAACGTGCATTGCGAAAGCGCTTACAGCCCCTGATCCCGCTCACCACTGCTGCGGGAAGGCCTTCGGCCATCAACCGGGGGCCTTGCTCGATGTGCAGCTCCAGATAAGCGCGCACCTGCTCGGGGTCCAGGAGCCTGCGGCGTTGCCGTATGGCCTCCGGGTCGAAGCCGCGCTGCAGCAGAGTCTCTTCAAGCGTACGACCGTTGTCCGATCGCCGCACCGAAAGGCACTGCGGATCCAACAAACCGAGCGCACCCGCGCTGCCGAGATAGGAGACGTCGAACCAGGAAGACTCCTCGGCGCGGATCGCCATTACCCCGATGTCGCAAGCCGGAACAAAACCTGCCTCACGCAGAGCGGCCAGGGCACATAGTCCCGCGACGACACCGGCGGCGCCATCGAAGTTGCCCCCTTGCGGCACGCTGTCGAGATGCGAGCCGATGACAATTCGAGGTGTACGCCGATCCTTTCCCGGCAGCGTCATAGCGAGATTCCCGATCGCATCGATCGAGACCTCGAGGCCGATCCGCTCGCCGGCGGCCCGTATGATGTCGTGCGCTGCCTGCTCGCCGGGGCCGTAACTGTCCCGCACGATACCGCGTCCGCACCGTGTGGCGCGCTCGAGTTGCCCGAACAGCGTTCCGGCCAGCTCAAGATCAACGTGCACGGTTTTGGAACTGATGGCCTTCACGGGAAATCTGCTCTATGGTCAGGGGTGATGGGTGGCTGTTGCGCTCTGTTCCCCGATACCTCGTTGGAGTGCAGTATGTTGAAGTTGCTTGCAGGAAATGTCGCGGTAGTCACCGGAGCAAGCTCGGGAATCGGCCGGGCGATCGCCCTGACATTCGCGCAGGAAGGCGCCCGGGTGGTACTTGCGGATATCGTGAACGAGCCCCTCGAAGGTGGCGAGACTACGCTCGATCTGATCCTGCGCTCTGGAGGCGAAGCATTCTTCCAGCGCGTCGACGTAGGGCAGTGGGAGCAGGTTGACAACTTGATCGGCGCCGCCGTGGCACGCTATGGCCGCCTCGACATCATGGTCAACAACGCAGCGATCTCGTCGGCAACGGGACTGTTGGAAACCACCGAGGCGCAGTGGGAGGACGTCATGCGCGTGAATCTCACTGGCATTTTTCACGGATGCAAGCGTGCGATCCAGCAGATGATCCATCAGGAACCGCGGGATGAGGTCAGAGGCCGCATCATCAACCTCGGATCGCAGCAGGGAATCGTGACCTGTCCGGGCGAAACACCCTATGGCGTGAGCAAAGCGGGGGCTATCTATATCACGCGTCAGATCGCCGCCGACTATGCCAAACATCTGATCGTGTGCAACTCCATCTCGCCCGGAAAGATCGTGACGGGCCGACCGGGTGTCGGACAGGATCCTGCGCTGGTCGAGAATGCGCGCCACCGCACCCCCTGGCCGCGGTTGGGCCGTCCCCAGGACATCGCCAACGCAGCCGTGTTCCTCGGCAGCAATCGCGCCACCTACATTACGGGCGCAAATCTCGTGGTGGACGGCGGATGGCTGGCCGGCTGATCGCATGTCATTCGTTGGATACGGCGTAGATCTTTCCGCGGAATGGCGACTTGTCGAGCTGGTCCAGCGCCGTGACGTATAGCGTCCGTTCATTCGGGCTGAAAGCCATGTTGGGAACGCCCGGTGAGGGCAGATTGATCGAGCGCAACAAACGGCCGTCGGCATCCACGACGAAGATCGTGCCCGCGAGCGGCGCGTGCGGATCCCGCGGGTTCTGTCCTATGTAGATTCGTCCGCGGGAGTCGATCTTCACACCATCGGGCCAGATGTGACCGACGTGATGGGTGAGATCGTCGAGATTCAGGAAGACTCGCCGATCCGACAGGTGTCCTGCCGGACCGATCCGGAAGCGCAGCAGGCGGTTCTCCTCGGTCTCGACGACGTACAGCGTCTCGCCGTTGCGGGAGACGGCCAGTCCGTTGGCAGCGTTCAGATCCGCAGCCGCGAGTGCGATGGTTCCATCCGCGGCTATATAGAACACCCTGCCATCGACCGCCGCTCCCGGATGACCGGAGGCGGTGAAGTAGATGCCACCGAGGCGATCGGGGGCGAAATCATTCGGCCCGACGAATGGCTTGCCGTCCCGGTCATGATCGTAGGCAGGCAACGCCCTGCCCTCAGCAGACAGGTGACCGATGGTTCCGTTGTCGTAACACGTGGTGAGGAAATCGCCACGCAGGGTGACGAACACCGCCGAGGGTCCGCAGCCCTTCTGCGAGGCGAAGATCCGGTTGCTCTTGCCGTCCCAGACACTGACGGTGTTGCGATCGTACTCGACGTAGTACAACTTCCCGTCGTGCCAGACGGGGCCCTCCGGAAAATGAACGTCGTCGTTCAGAATCACGAAGCGCGCGCCCTGGCACGGGAGCGCCAGGCAGAGCCCCGCGAGGCAGGTTGCTGCGCGAAGTGTGCTCACAGGGCTCCCACTCCCGAGTAGGCGCTCGCTGTCTGTTGATCTTCGATGATGGTCCGACTGGCCAGATACAGATGGTACGCGGCCCAGAACCCGGTGGGAGCCAGGACCAGCAGGCCGAATCTGAGCGAGGCGGCATCCGTTGCGTTGCCGCGGGCGTACCAGTCGCTCAGGATGCCCACCAATTGCGGGGCCACGATCAGGTTGAAGACGTTGCCGCACAACCCGGACCAGGCCGCAAAAACTGAGCGCATGTGGCAAGCGGCCAGATTCTGCACGAGCGCCATGCACGGTCCGATGTAGAAATAGATCGCCGGAATGAACAGCCAGAACATCGTCCGGGCAAGGACGAGCGAATGCGTCCAGTAGGCGATGATGGAAGGAATCGTCGCCAGGCCCACCCCGCCAGCCAGGACCCAACAGACACGGCGTGGGTCGAGCATGGACGGTCGCGCGAACAGCCATGCCGCGCCGACACTTGCGAGCACGCCGCCGATGAGATGAATGTGTCCAGTGACGGCACCGGCCTGCCCCACGTTGAGACCGTAGGTGCGGATCAGGAACGTCGGCGTCCACCAGATGAGTCCCCAACCCCAGAGGGAACAGACTCCACTTCCCATGATGACGTGGAATGCGGCTCGCTGTCGCCAAAGGAAACGCAGCGACTCCGCAAGCGACGCGCGCTGTGCGACGGTCACGGCGTCCAGCCGTCCACGCGCCGGCTCGCGAATCGTCAGCAACACGAGCAACCCGATCAGCACTCCCGGCACCCCGAGTGCGAGAAAAGATGCCCGCCAACCATACGCGTTGGCGACCGCGCCGGCCACGTCCGCGCCCAGCCAGGCTCCCAAGGGCGCGCCGAGCGCGAGAACAGTGAACGCCATGGGTCGCCGCCCGGCGGGGAAATAATCTGCCAGCAGGGCGTTGGAGGTCGGCGTGCCCCCCGCCTCCCCGGTGCCAACGCCGATTCGTGCGAGCAGGAAGTGCAGGTAGGTACGCGAGAGCCCGCAGAGCGCTGTGAAGCCAGACCAAATGAGCACGCAAGCGCCGAGGATGTTGCGCCGGTTCGACCGATCCGCGAGCCATGCGATCGGAATCCCAAGGGTTACGTAGAACAGCCCGAGCGGTACGCCAGTAAGAAATGCGACGCCCGTGTCGTTGAGGTGCAGCTCCACGCGGATGGGCTCGAGCACCGTGGACACCACGTAGCGATCGGCGATGTTGATCGTGTAGACGAGGCACGTCAGGACGAGCACATACCAGCGCACGAGAGCGGAGCCCACTCCCAACTTCGTCACACTCAGTGCAGTGCTCCCCACGCTTCAAATCCCCCCGACCGCGCTTGCCTTGTGAATCCGAGCCTGACAGGGTCCAATCAGAACCGATACCCGACCTGGACTCCGAGCACCCTCGGACGGGTGATATTTTCCGCCTGCACAAACTGGTTGGTCGAGGTGTAGGTGCTCTTGATTACATTCGTCAGGTTCTGGGCAAAGAACTCCGCCGACCACGCATCCCTGGAGATCCCAACGGATGCGTCGTACTCCGTGATCGGAGGATTCTCGAACCTCAGCAACGTGGTGCTCACGTTCGATCCCGACGACAGCGTGGGGTTGAGGCCGGACTGCGTGAACGAATGTGCAGTATGGGTCACACCAGCCTGCACGAACGCGTTGGACGACCTGATCGCCCATTCGTATCGCAAACGCAAGTTGAACTGCATTGGCGGAGAATTCGCGCTCGGACTGCCGATCGGCCCGTAAGGATTCTGTACGCTCAGGATCGGCTGGCCGTACTCCGCCTTACTGGCCGCATTCGCCAGCAGCTCGGGATTGTTCGCGATCAAGTAGGGTGAGTTGGTCTGCTCGCTGCTGTTCCACGAGGCCGCGCCCTGGGCGGTCAGGCCGTGTGCGAGCACCGCGATGAACGAGGTCTCCACGCCACGGATGCGGTAATTGGGTCCGTTCACGCCGAAGCCGACATTACCGAGCACGCCCGGATCGAAGAGGGCGACCTGCACATTGTTCCAGTTTTCCTGGTAGACGGCGCCGTTCCACTGCAGACGGTGGCCCAGGAATTCCGTCTTCCAGCCGAGCTCGTGATTGGTGAGATTGTCGGAGGTGAAGGCCAGCGGGGAGCAGTACTGGTTGATACCCTGGGCGTCCGGGACATAGCAGGCGAAGTTGCGATTGAAGGCACCGGGACGGAACCCCTGCGACCACGTGTAGTAAGCGAGCACATCCGGGAGGATGTGCCACGTCAGATTCGCGCGGCTCTTGAAGCCTGTATAAGTCGTCCGGAGGTTCTCCGCGTCGATATTTGTCGCACCGGCAAGGCAGGGTGCCAATCCCGCCTCGTAGCAGCCGAAACTGCCCGTCACGGCGCCCTTCTCGAAATTGTCGAACCGGTAGTAGCGTGTGCCCGCGGTGACGGTCAGTACCTTGGGAATGAGGTCGAAGTCGAGGGAGGCGAAGAATGCCAGCTGCCGATACCCGCGCTGCACGTCGTTGAAGAACGCGATGTTGTCGTTGCGTATGCTGGGATCGGTTACGGTCGAGCCCGGAGCGGGTGCGACATTCGTCAAACAGCCTGCCGTGACGCTCTCTGTGCACGGCGGCAAGGTCTTGTACAGCCAGTTCAGCCGGTCCTCAATCCGCAATTTCTCCCAGAACGCACCGACGATGCCACGCAGCCGCCAGTCATCGGGCGTGCTCAGGCGTATCTCGTGGCTCTGGTGCGTGTTGTGCTCGGCCTCGTTCCAGACGGTGCTCGGGGAAAAGCATGTGGCCGCCAGGCCATTGGCAGGCTCCGCCCCGTGGCACTGGTAATAGTCGGCATACACTCCGCGCGCGTAATTGGTGTAGTCCTGCACCGCGCTGATGTCGCGTACGAGATAGGATCCCGTGTACACGGCCTTGAGCGGGCCGAACCGGCCACTGAGGGTCCACGCGGTGTTCTCGAACTTGTCCTTGCTGAAGGAGTTGTTGAATAGCGTGACCGACTGAGGCGGTAACGGGTCGCCGTCCGAGCTCTTCGGCATCTGATAGAACACACCTTCGGCGTCGATGTTCTGATAGCTCTGAGTAATCAGAGCGTTCCAATCATCATTGATGTCCCACAGGGCTGAGACGCGCACGCCCTGATAGGTCACCGGGTTGATAGCCCTGGCCGCGATGTTGTTGTTGTTGATGGCGGCCGCCCCCGGCGGAACCTGGCAAGGCACTGTATCGGCGCTGCAGCCCTGCGGATAATTGGCCCAGTGGATGCCGAGATCGGTTGGCTTGCGGGTGAAGGTGGATGCTACGTTGTTGATGTAGCCGCCGCGCCGGTCGTTGTAGATCACGCCGCGAACTGCCAGGGTATCTGCAATCAGGGGCAGATTCAGGACCGCAGTCAGATTGGAGTTCGGATCGCCGCCTGCGGTGACCCCGTAACCGGCGGTGAAGCTGGCTTGGGTGACGTTGAGCTTGGGCTTGTTCGTGATATATCGAATGACACCGGCCTGAGCCCCCGCGCCGAACAAGGTCCCCTGTGGGCCTTCAAGCACTTCTACGCGCTCCAGGTCCGCGGCGTACACATCCAGGTTGCGGCCCGGAAGCTGTCCCGACTGGTCATCGAGATAGACCGCGACATTCGGAAAGCCGTTGATCGAGCCTCCGGATTGGATTCCCTGATCGCCGACGCTCAGGCCGCGCATGAAGATCTGGGACTGTCCCGGCCCGGAAGACGATGCCGTCACGTTGGGCAGATATTTGACGAAGTCGTCGAAATTCGTGACGTTGAGTTGTTTCAGCGTCTCCCCGGTGAGCGCCTGAATCGCGATCGGAACGTCCTGTATGTTTTCGCTGCGCCGTTGTGCGGTGACGACGACTTCTGTAAGTCCGCCCGCCGACGCGGCGGTCTCATCGGCAGGTGCTGCAGCGAAGGCCGCTCCGGCGTGTGCCGCCAGGATGGTCGCTACAGCGCGCGAGCACTTCTGATTCGAGCTCATCGAATAGGCACTCCCCATGTAATTCTTGGGTGAACGGTCTAGCGAATGCCCGAGCGATCCAATGCCGGCGCCTGTCAGTCGATCGAATGCCCCCTTGTTGCAGCGTGATCAGACACGCTGCATACTTTTGACGACTTAAACATAAGCGTTCCGACGGGTCAACGCATGCGAAGCGAGCGGGGTGTTCCCTAACACCTTCCGAAGCACGCGTGCCAGCGCCTGTACCCGTCTGGCGCGCGCGAGCCAGTATTTGCACCAGCAGCTGTCATTCGCCTCTGGCCCCTGGGGAATTCTCGTGACGTGCCTCCTGGCCTGGGCCGGGGCTCCCGCCTTGTGTGAGCAGGTCACGATTGTCGATCGTGATGCGCACTACCCGGAGGGTCCGCTGTGGCGCGACGGCAAGCTCCTTTACGTCGAGTACTCCACGAGCAACATCAAGGCCTGGAGCGGCACGCAAAATGGCGTCCTTTGGCACAAGGATGGCTGCGGTCCCAGTGGCCTGATAGCCCGCGGCGATAATCTGCTCATTGCCTGCTATGACGGTAACTATCTGGTGGAGCTCGATGCCTCCGGGCAAGAGGTCCGGGTGCTGCGCGCGGACAGCAGCGGCCGGCCGTTCGTCGGACCGAACGACTTCGCGGCAGATGATCAGGGCGGGATCTATTTCTCCGCCTCAGGTGCGTACGATATCAAGGCGCCGATCACGGGCACGGTTCTTTACCTGCGGGCGGACGGAAAGACGATCACACGAGTCGCTATCGCGCTGCACTATCCCAACGGGCTCACCGTGGCGAAGGACCGCCGGCACCTGCTGGTCGCCGAGATGCTCGCGGGACGTCTGCTCTCGTTCCCGATCGAAGCTGACGGCGCGCTGGGAACGCGCACGGTCTGGGCGCGGCTGCAGGATCTTGCGCCACCGACTCCGCACGAGGACGCCTACAACGGTCCCGATGGGCTGAAGCTCGGCCCGGACGGAAACTATTACATTGCCCAGAACGGGTCTGGCCGGGTGCTCGTCGTGGATGAAGACAGGAAGCTCGTGCGCGTCATAAGTGTGCCGACCCCCTATGTCACAAACGTGGCCTTCGATCCGCTCGAGGCGAATGTCGTGTTCGTCACTGGCGCATTCGAGCAGTGGAAGCCGCCGTTTCCCGGGGCTGTCTATCGCTGGGCCCGCTGAAATCGCCCGAAGTGCACCGTCGGCCACCATCGATGTCAACAGCAACTCGGCCGGCGGCGACAAACACAGAGCCTCGCGCTGAAGAATGCTTCGTGCCAGTCACATTCATGCTCAGAATCGCCTCGAATTCGGGCATCATAGGTTGACGACCGGCAGACGTGTCGACCGCGGGAGCGAATCAGCTAATGCAGCAGAATCCGCCGCGCAAGGTGGCGCTGATTGCCAACTGCCTCTTGAACCAGAACGCCAAGGTCTGCGAGGGCGCCCACTACCGCGGTCTGGTCAGTCCGGTCGTGGAAGCATTGCGCAGCCGGGGATACCTGTTGCTGCAGCTGCCCTGCCCCGAGTTGGCCTTCGCTGGTGCGCGGCGTTGGTGGGCCGTCTATGAGCAATATGACACCCCGGCCTATCGAGCTCACTGCCGTCGCCTGGCACAGGCGATCGCGCCGCTGATCGAACGCCATCTACGCCAGGGCGACGAGGTGATCCTGATCGGGCTCGACGGCAGCCCCTCCACCGGCGTGCGCTTCACCTCCAGCAGGCCCGATTGGGGCGGGCGGCCCAACCGGCCCGAAGACGACTGGGAGATCGTGCCGCGGCGGGGTGTGTGGATCGAGGAGTTGGAGGCTGAGCTGGCACGCCGTGGGCTGCCGCCGCTGCCGGCCACGGGCTGGGCACTGGACATGGGCCGCTTCGATGAGGCTGGCTCGCGCCGTGACCTGGAGCAGTTCCTGGATAGCCGCGAGAACGCTGCGGGCCCGCCCGACGAAGATTCGGCAGAGCCATGAACGGCGATTCACGCGGGTGGCGGATGGCCCTGGTGCCCGACACACTCATCAATCCGCCGCACCGGCTCCGCGCGGCGCTGCCCGACATGCTGGGCGTGCTGGAGGCCAGCGGCTACGGCGTGCTGCAGCTGCCCCCACCGGGCGAGCATCGCCTGTTGCTCGCCGTGATCGCCGATCAGGTCGCGGAGTATGCCCATCACGGCTATGCGGTGGTCGCCATCGGCGTGCGCGGGGAGCCGGGCAATGGCCTCCACTGGCGCCGCCTGGCTCCGCTGCTGCGACACCGGGGCGTGGCGCTGCCGCCCCGCCACATCGTCCGTCCAGATGTCGACGCCGCGTTGGAGGGGCAGCGGCTTGCCGCCTTACTGGCCGGCTACGATCTGCCGGTAGAAGAGCAACACCGCTGGCGCGTGTAGCGCGACGATCCAACAATCGGCAAGCATGTGAGTCGTGGACGCGGGATTCCTGCCGGGCTTGTGTGCTTTCGGCAGGTTGCCTGTAACTGCAACACTGCAGCAGTCGTTGAGCACGCTATCGCGACGAAACCCGCTCCCACGACAGCACCCGCTGTGTCGACTGATCATCTTGCGCCGGCACGCCCCACCGCCGCGGCAGCCCTGACGCGGGTGCGCCAACACATGGTCGTGACTTTCGCGGCCGCAGCGATCCTCATCCTTGCGATCGCGGGTACGATGTACTAGTGGCGATACTCGCGCGCATCGACGACACGGGTACACCACGATCGCCGCGCCTATAGTTGGCGACGATGTAGACGTCGCGCAGCGGCACGATGGCGGGGTTGATCCAGACGGGTAAGCTCCACCTCGAACTGCAGCGCAGCCCCGCCTTGGCCATGTGTCAGTGGCACGAGCAGTCTGGCCTCGAGCTTGTTGCGCTTGGCGCCTTCGATCTGCCGCTGGATCAAATCAATGCACGCTGACGATTGACTGGCAATACTGCATAAGAGAGAAGCGAGCAATGTACATGTCGACCTCCTCCGCCGATCGCGCAGGGTCCACAATATAGCGACTTGTCAGCGCGACGAGCGCGCCTCGACCTCCGTATCGACCGAGCTGGAGCGTCGCTGTTGCCTCACCATCATCTCGATGTCAGATGAAACGAAAAATCGCTGCAGTGAAGTCGTGATGACAACATCATCTGGCGCAATCAAGCGTCGCTGGATTGTTGATTGTTGATAGACACCTTCCTAACGAATGCTGTGAAGGCGGAGACCAATGAGCACAACACTAAACGTGAATGGCAAGTCGTTCACCGTTGACGTACCGGGCGACACCCCACTTTTGTGGACGTTGCGTGACGTGCTCGGCATGACCGGCACGAAGTTCGGATGCGGAATTGCGCTGTGCGGCGCGTGCACGTTTCATCTCGATGGAGTCTCGACGCGCGCGTGCATCACGCCGATCTCCGCGACCGTCGGCAAGAAGATCACCACCATCGAGGCGATCGGCGATGACGACGTCGGCAAGCGCGTGCAAGCGGCATGGCTCGACCTGGGCGTGCCCCAATGCGGCTATTGCCAATCGGGACAGATCATGGCCGCCACCGCGCTGCTCAAGCAGAAACCGCGACCCTCCGACGACGACATCGACGCCGCGATGAGCGGCAATATCTGCCGTTGCGGCACCTATCCGCGGATACGCGCGGCAATCAAACAAGCCGCATCGGCAGAATGAGGCCCGGATGAGCATCGTGAAAGACAGCATCGACGTCATCAACGTGAGCCGGCGCACCTTCCTTGGCGCGATTCCCGCCGCCGGCCTAGTCCTGGCGGTCGGTTTTCCGCGGTTCGCGCTCTCCAGCGATGAGCCGAAATATGGCGCCGACTCGATGCCGCACGGCTGGGTCGACGACCCGCTGGTGTTCGTTGCCATTGCCACCGACGGCACAGTGACGATGACCTGCCACCGCCAGGAGATGGGGCAAGGCGTCCGTACGAGCCTGCCGATGGTCATTGCCGATGAGTTGGAAGCCGACTGGAGCCGCGTGCGGGTAACACAGGCGCAAGCCGATGAAGTGCGATTCGGCAACCAGGACACCGATGGATCGCGCAGCGTCCGTCACTTCTTCGAGCCGATGCGCCGCTGCGGCGCCGCGGCCCGGACCATGCTCGAGCAGGCCGCGGCAGCGCAATGGCGCGTACCGCTAGCCGAAGTAGCAGCGAACAATCACGAAGTTGTACATCGTTCGACAAACCGGAAATTGGGCTACGGTGCGTTGGCGAAGGCAGCCTCGCAGTTGCCGGTTCCTGCACGCCAGACGCTTCGTCTGAAAGCGCCGACGCAGTTTCGCTACATCGGCAAGGGCGACGTGAAGATCGTCGACGGGCCGGACATCGTTGCGGGACGTGGCATGTATGGAATCGACACGCAACTCGACGGGCTTCTGTACGCTGTCGTTGCGCGTCCGGCGGTCTACGGCGGCAAGGTCGTATCGCACGACGCGACCTCTGCGCTGAAGGTACCGGGAGTCGTACGCGTGATCGAGATCCCCGGTACGCCGCCGCCCTCGGAATTCCAGCCACTCGGTGGTATCGCCGTCATCGCGACCAACACGTGGGCGGCGATCCAGGGCCGCAACGCGCTGAAGATCCAGTGGAACGACGGTCTCAACGGATCGTATGACTCGACGGCTTACAAAGCATCACTCGAGACCGCAACGCGCAAGCCCGGTCAAGTCGCGCGCAACCAAGGTGACGTCGCAGGCGCGCTGCAAGGCGCCCCGCGGCGCGTCCAAGCCGAGTACTACATTCCCCACATGGCACAGGCGCCTATGGAGCCGCCGGCGGCGACCGCCCGAATTGTCAATGGCCGCTGCGAAGTGTGGGCCGCGGTGCAGGCGCCGCAGGCCACGCACGATCGCGTCTCGAAGCGCCTCGGCCTTCCCTCAGATCGTGTGACCGTGAACGTCACGCTGTTGGGCGGTGGATTCGGGCGCAAATCGAAGCCGGACTACGCCGTCGAGGCGGCGTTGCTCTCTCAAGCGATGGACGGCAAGCCTGTCAAGGTCACGTGGACGCGCGAAGACGATATCCAGCATTCGTACTACCACACGGTGTCGGTGGAGCATCTTGAGGCGGGGCTCAACGCGGCAGGCAAGCCGATCGCCTGGCTGCACCGCAGCGCCGCGCCGTCCATCAAGTCCATCTTCGGGCCCGATCCCCAGCATGAGCAGCCGTTCGAGCGCGGCATGGGATTAGTGAACGTGCCGTTCGACATTCCGAACCTGCGCATCGAGAACCCCGAAGCCGCGGCACACACGCGCATCGGCTGGTTTCGATCCGTATCGAACATCCCGCATGCGTTCGCAATCCAGTCGTTTGTTGCCGAGCTCGCCGCGGCCGCCGGACACGACCCGAAGGATTACCTGCTGGACCTGATCGGCCCCGCGCGGCGCATCGATCCTCGCAACATGGACGACTCCTGGAACTACACCGAGTCGCCGCTTGTGTACCCACTCGACACCGGAAGGCTTCGGCGAGTGATCGAAACCGCGGCTCAGCAAGCGGCGTGGGGCAGGAAGATGCCGGCCGGGCATGGGCTCGGCATAGCAGCGCACTACAGCTTCCTCTCGTACGTGGCCGTGGTCATCGAGGTCGCGGTCGGCAACAAAGGCGATCTCACCATTGCACGAGCCGACATCGCCTTCGACTGCGGGCCTCAGGTCAACCCGGAACGCGTCCGCTCGCAACTTGAAGGCGCCTGCGTGATGGGGCTGGGGAACGCCCTCCACTCCGAAATCACTTTCAAGGCGGGCCGCGTCGAGCAGGGCAACTTCAACAACTTTCGAGTCGCCCGTATGAATGAAACAGCGCGCGACATTCGGGTGCACTTGATCCCAGCGGATTTTTCAACCCCGCTGGGCGGTGTCGGTGAACCCGGAGTACCGCCGATTGCGCCGGCACTATGCAACGCCATCTTTGCCGCGACGGGCAAGCGGATCCGCCGACTGCCCATCGCCGGCCAGCTCAGCGCCTGATGCGCCCTGACGGGCCCGTTTCATCTGAAACGCTTCACAGTTTCCGCGAAATCGGCGCGCAGTACCCGCGAGAAACACTAACTTCCGAAGCCGCGAGCGATTCCGCGAGCACACAAGAAGCGGACGGAACTGGAGAACGCCATGCAAAAACTTTCAATGACACTGCCAATCATAGTAGCCAGCGCGCTTCTCGGCGCATGCGCCACAACGGGCTCAGGTTACAGCCGCAATGACCTGCATGCTGAGGCGAGCGTTCAGTACGGCGTGATCGAGTCCGTGCGGCCGGTGAATGTTGACGGCACACACTCTGGGATCGGCGCCGGCGCCGGCGCTGTGCTAGGCGGACTCGCAGGCAGCCAGATCGGCCACGGCGCAGGAAGCGCCGCAGGAGCCGTGGTAGGTGCGGTCGCTGGTGGGCTCGGCGGAAACTATCTCGAAAACCGCGCCACCAGCACTCATGGCTATGAGATCGTAGTGCGTCTCACAGATCAGCGCACGATCTCGGTGGTGCAGGGTGCGGGAGATTCGCTGCGCGCCGGCGATCGCGTGCGTGTAGTTACCGGTGCTGACGGCTCGCGCGTCGAGCGCTCGTGAGCTTTACGGGCGGAACACCCATGACGACGACATACTTGTCCTGACGCCGCTGCCCAGGAGCCCCGCGCAGCGCTGAATCCTCAAGGTGAGGCAGCGCAGCGACGGCGGTACGCAGATCATGTGTTGATACGACGGTCTTGTCGCGTTAGTTACCAGCGTACGAATCTTCGTGGTCGTACGCGCGTGGGAAGACTCAATGACACTCAAATGCATCAATCCCGAGAGCCTGCCAACGCCGGAAACGTACACCCAGGTCGTCATCGCGACAGGCAGAAGGTGGTTGCATTTCTGGACAAAAGCGGAGGCTGTTGGACTTGGAGCAGCGGCTCCATTCCGCTAGCCTGTTTGCTTATCATCGACTGAGAGCCCGAGGTTCATGCAATGGAGACGGTAGAAGAGATCCAGCGGGTACTGGAGCGACTTACTGTCGGCGATCGGCTCGCTATCGGACGCTGGCTCCAGGAGCTCGACCGCGCGGGAACGAAGGGATACGGGGTCGCGGAGCCAGGCGCGACATATGCAGCCGCAGACCCGCCCTTCATGACACTCGAAGAATTCTTCAAATTCGAGGAGCACAGCAAGATCCGCCACGAATACGTCGATGGCGCTGTCTTCGCGATGTCGGGCGCCAGCGTAGCGCACGAACGGATCCGCCATCGGCTGGTGATGGCCTTTGGGAATCACCTCATTGGCGGTCCGTGTCAGGTGTTCTCAAGCGGCATGCAACTCGTGATCCGCCGCGAAGCGAGTGAGAGCTGCTACTACCCTGATGTCATGGTCGATTGTCGCCGCGACGCGTGGGGCAGCCATTTCGTGCGCAGCCCCACGCTGGTTCTCGAGATCCTGTCGCCCTCGACACAACTCACCGATCGGCGGGAAAAGCTGCAGAACTATCGGCTGATCGATTCAGTGGAGGAGTATGTGCTCGCCGCGCAGGACGAGCACAAGCTGACAATTTATCATCGGGCGGACGGATGGCGGCCGCAGGTTTGTGCGGGTGTGGAAGGAGCAGCCGAATTCCGCTCCATCGGTCTGGTGCTGCCGCTGAAGGCCGTCTATGGCGATATTCTGAGCGGCTGAGCTGCAAGCGCAGTCCGCGGCCCACGACGGGCGAGTTGTGCTGATTCCGCCGCGGGTCGCCGCATCTGTGCACGCAAGTACCTTCTCGCCTTAATCGAAGTCGCCATCCTGCTCGGCTTGTCTGCTCTAACTTCACTCATGGTCGGCCAGGTACTGGAGTATGTATTCTGGACGGATCATGAGGACCTCATTGTGCGGGGCGCCGGATCGCGGACGATGCCGCTTTGACAGGCAGGATAATGTTGTTCTTGCTGCCCGCGGTCTCCTGCAGCAGCCATATCGACACTATCGTGATCGCGCATGCGATGGCCATGTAGATCGAAATCCCGACCGTGCGGCGATATTCGGTGAGCAGCGCCGTGGCGATGATGGGTGCAAAGGCACCGCCAAGAATGGCGCCAAGCTGATAGCCCAGCGAAACGCCCGAGTAGCGTACGTCGGTGCTGAACATCTCGGAGACGAACGCAGCCTGCGGCCCGTACATCATCGCAACGAACACCTGGGCCACGCCGATGCCAACGCAGATCCACAGGAACGATCCCGTGTCGAGCAAGGGAAAGACTGCGAAGCTCCACGCAGCCAGCAATGCAGCGCCAGCCATGTAGATGCCGCGTCTGCCGTAACGATCGGACCACACAGCCGCGATGAGCAGCGACGGCACCATGACAACGGCGCCCACGAGCACTCCGGCGAGCATCGTGCTGCGCGAGACGTGCGGACCCATCGCACCGGTGCCGTAAGCGATCACGAAGGCGATCAGAATGTAGAAAGGTACTTGCACGGCCAGCTACGCGCCCGCTACCAGCGCAATCTGCTTCGGATGCGTACGCAACACTTCCAGCACCGGCGAGCGTCTGCGCTCGCTCTTCCCGGCATGAGCCTTGAGCTGGCTCTCTCGGCCCTGACCGGTCTGCCGCAGCTTCAAGAACGCCGCGGTGTCTTCCAACCCGAGCTGCACGAACAGCGCGACGGCAATGAGCGTGATGCTGAAAAGGAAAGGCAGGCGCCAACCCCAGTGCATGAATGCCTGCTGCGAGGTATTGGCAGTCACCAGCAGGAAGGCAAGGTTGGCGAGAATGACGCCGGCGGGTGCACCGACCTGCGCGAAACTACCGTAAAACCCGCGCCTGTCGGGCGGCGCGCTTTCTGTGGCGATCAGCACCGCGCCGCCCCACTGACCGCCGATCGCTATGCCCTGCACGAACCGCAGCACGATCAACAGCACTGGAGCCGCGACCCCGACAGATGCATACGATGGCAGGCAACCGATGAGAGTGGTCGCCAAGCCCATCATTATCAGTGCAATGACCAGCGCCTTCTTGCGGCCGACGCGGTCGCCGAAGTGACCGAAGACGATGCCGCCCAGCGGCCGGGCCACGAAGCCAACGGCAAACGTGCTGAAGGAGGCGAGCAGCGCGACGGCGGCCGGCATGTCCGCCGGGAAAAATACCGTAGGAAATATCAGCGCCGCGGCAGTCCCATACAGGAAGAAGTATTACCACTCGATACTGGTGCCCGCCAGCGTCGCCAGAGCGATTCTGCGGATGAAGCGTTCGTCGATGCGCTCGGGCCTGCATGTACTCTTCATTCTCCCTGCCTCGCGCAACCTGGTAATGCTGTAATCGCAGTGCAGTGGCGATTCCCGCCATCGCAGATCAGCGGTTCGTGCTCCAGAGCCAACGCAGGGTGTCAGGGAAAATCGCGCCGCCGTGCGCGAGCGAATGGCCACCGGTACTCACGACGAGTCGATGCGCGTAGTCTTTGTAGGCCAATGCCGCCAGAGGGTGGGTGGGGAAGGCTAAGCTGGCGGAAAATAAAGCATTTAACTCCGCGGAGCGGACGGGACTCGAAATTCGCTTACGCTGCTTCTACCGCCTCGCGGACGGTGTTGATTGGGCGCTTGGCAATCGTCGTCACCAATCGCTTTTTCCCAGAGCCCTGACGGCTCAGGAAAACACATCCCTTTTCGTGATCTTCAGCACGGCAAGGCGACGATGCAAATAAGTGGCATGGTTTCCGCGGTTTCAACGCAGCTGTGTAGGAGCCCGATGAACGACATCCTGGGTGTTGCCAAGGTGTTGCCGATGGGAGAGTTACAACAGCCGGCGTACCAGCGAAGCAGCCCCTTCTCCGTCAGCCGCATGCAGGCCAGCGCTTCGATACCCTGGGTGAAGATAATGTTCTTCGGGAGAATCCCGCTGCTCTCGTAGCGCTTCGCCGCGAGGACTCATTCCGCGCGCCCTTCCCGGTAGCCCACTTGCGCACCACCCGATTGTGTCTGCGAGATCACCACCGTCTTAATGTTGACGAACTCCTTGATCCCATAATGTGACAGCTCGCGTCCGTAGCCGCTGGCCTTGACGCCGCCAAACGGCAGCTTCGGGTGGGACTGGACCACCCCATTGACGAATACCGAGCCAGCATCGATTGAGTGGGCAGCGATGCGCTCGGCGCGATCCAGATCGCGAGAGAAGATTCCTCCCCCGAGGCCGAAGATCGAATCGTTCGCCGTTTCGATCGCGGCAGCCTCGTCCTTCACAGTGATGACCGCCGCCACCGGCCCAAACATCTCGTCGTCATATGCGGGCATGCCCGGCCGGACGTCTGTTAGCACGGTCGGCGGGTAGTAGGCACCGGGGCCGTCTGGTTTTTTGCCACCTGTCAAACATCGTGCTCCCCTGGCGATGCTCGCCTCCACCTGAGCGTGAAGAGCATCGCGCAGGTCCTTGCGCGCCATCGGCCCGACATCCGTGTGGTCCGACATGGGATCACCGACCTTGGCGGCTCGCATCTGCTGGACAAACAGCTCTTCGAATTGCGGCCGCAGCGCAGCGACGACGATGAAACGCTTGGCCGCGATGCAGCTCTGGCCCGAATTCACGAGTCGCCCTTTCGCGCTGAGCCGTGCGGCCTGTTCGAGATCGGCATCTTCCAACACGAGGTAGGCGTCGCTGCCGCCGAGCTCGAGAACACTCTTCTTGAGCATCTCGCCGGCCTTGCGCGCCACCGCTCGGCCAGCCGCCACACTGCCGGTGAGCGTCACCGCGCGAATGCGGGGGTCCTCTATGACGCTATCGATCTTCTTCGAGCCGATGAGCAGTGTTCCAAACAAGTGTTGCGGAAATCCCGCCTTGCGCAGGAGATCCGGAATCGCAAGCGCGCAGCCCGGCACGTTGGAGGCATGCTTCAGCACCGCCGCGTTCCCGGCCATGAGAGCCGGTGCTGCGAACCGGAAGACCTGCCAGAAAGGAAAATTCCACGGCATGATTGCAAGCACGACGCCGAGCGGCTCGAACGTGACAAAGCTGCGAGCGGCGCCGATGCTCACCACCTCGCGCGCGAGGAACTCTTCTGCGTGCTCTGCGAAGAAGTCACAAGCGCTGGCGCACTTCTGCGCCTCAGCGATGCCGTCCTTGATCGGCTTTCCCATCTCGTCTGCCATCAACTTGCCATAGTCGCGAGCTTGATCACGCAACGCTCGAGCCGCCGCGCGCATCGGCACGGCGCGCTCGGCGAAGCTCCGGGTTCGCCACTCCCGGAACGCCTCCGATGCCGCCGCAAGGGTCGCGTCAACAGCCTCGGGCGCAGTTTCGTCGTACGAGGCGACCGTGGCCCCGGTCGCTGGGTTGATGGATGTAAATTGCATAGGAGTGCGCCCGTCATCTGATTAACAACCAGGAGGTGGGACCGGTTCCCGCTTCCAACAAGGCAAGTCTTCGACCCATGCTGATGCCGCATCGGCATCTTGAATGGACCATTGATGCACTACAGAGGCGACCGCGGCATCCTGCCGGCCTTCGAACAATGCTTTTTACGTTTGGTGTCGCTCGCAATCCCCGTGCCGCGGCCGAGTTTTGAGTGGGCCTCGGTCGGCTGAGGCCCTACGCATCTCCGATAGCACGAGACTACCGAGCCGAGCGTGATGGGGGGCGTCACGGCCGAGATGCAATGGCTCGGCCAGAGGTCCGTAGCGCGATCAGGCAAGCGAAAGGGGGCTGAAGCCAGGGCGCACGTTCTTGGCCAGGTTGCGCCCCCCAGCTCAACTGCTCGGGAGCGGCGTTTGCTCGCTCAATGACGCCGATGCTGTGCGGAAAGACCCCTGCCCTTTACGGGTTCAAGCGCGATGCTCCGCGACACTGCCTACGTTCTAAAAAAGCTCGAGTGGATGCGTGCTGAGCGGATCTGGCCCAATGGGCTGCGTTACCTCTGGACGGATGCGTTTGGTGTCGTGCTGTATGTCTCTCTGTATCGAGAGCTCGGAGAGCAGCACTGGTTGCAAGCGGCTGAGGAACTCGTCGCAGAGGTGGAACGGGTGCTCCGACGTCCACGTGGCCTGCGCATCGGTGAGGCGCCCGATCGGGACGGTCAGTACTTCCACTATCTGGCGATGTGGCTATTCGCGCTCGCACGGCTCGGCGATGTACGAACAGAATATCGCGCGCGCGGCACTGCCCTGGCACACGAGATTCATCCCGCGTTCGTGATCCCGCACAGGGGCGTGATCTGGAAAATGAAAGAAGACCTGAGCGCACCCTACCCAGGTACGGCTCTCGGGGCAATGGACGCCTACGACGGCTACGTAGTGTACCGACTGTTGGATGAGACGGCGCTCGCGTCCGAAATCGGTGAGCTGCGCGAGCTCATCGAGCGGGACTATCGCAAGCTCGAGATCGGGCAGGATCTCGGGTTGGGTATGATGCTCTGGCTGGCACATTTCTTCCCCCAGGAGCCCTGGGCGCAGGTGCAATCCACGCGATCGTTGGGAACTCTGGACACAATGTGGATCGATCCACCGGGTTACTTCTGCCGCGCGCCTGGATTACCTCAAGTGAAGTTCGCATTCACCAACTATGGCGTCTCTCTGGGCCTGCAGGCAGCCGACGCCTGGCCCGAGCGTGTCACCCGTATCAACGATTTTTTCGAGCAGTGGCGCTCGGGCGATGAGTACGATCGCGAGGCGATTACCTGGGTGATGGCCTGCACTTCCCACCTCCCGGGCGTGTTTCTGGCGCAATAGTTCGATTCCGGATCGATCGACATGGCGCGACAGTTGGTAACGCAGAAAGCGACTCTGCGCACGGCTGCGGGAGGGGCGGCCCTGTGCAGGGGCACATCCAGTAGCCAAACGCGGGGGCGTACGAAGAAGCTCCAGGGACCTAAGTCGCGCCCGTGCTTGATCTTCAAGCACGCCTTAACATATGTTGTGGGCTCATGACATGCGACGCAAATCGTCCTTGTCGCCGATTGACCTCACCCGCTGCGCCAATCGCAAGCCGTTTCCTGCATTTCGGGGCGATTGACAGTGACAGACGCAACAAGAAAAAAGTTGCATAGCTGCGATAATCCCGCCATGACCATAACCGAAGAAGACGACGAGGCTCTCATCGGACGCTACGCGCGCGGCGACGCTGCGGCATTCGATCAGCTCTACAGACGACATGAGCTGCGCGTCTGGCGCTATCTTGAGCGCAATGTGTGCAACCAAGCGACCTCCGACGACCTGCTGCAGGAGATCTGGTTCGCGCTGGCCCGAAATGCCGCGAGCCTTGAATCGGGAACACGATTCAGGACGCGGCTGTTCACCCTGGCGCACGATCGGATGACCGATTTGCTTCGCGCACGCGCGGCGAAGGCCATTCCAGCAGCGGCGGCTAGTCAGCCCGCGGTGGCTCACGATCCGGCGAACGCGCTCGCTCGAGCCATCGGGCAATTACCCAGCGAGCAGCGCGAAGCCTACCTATTGCAAATCGAAGGCCAATTGAGCCTGGGCGACATCGCTGAGATAACGCAAAGCACTGTCGATACGGTCGAGAGCCATCTGCGTCTCGCGAGATTGAAACTGCACGAGCTTCTCAACGAAAAGACATGAGCAAAGTACCCCTCAGCCAAGACCAACTCAGCGAGATCGATCATCTCTATCGACGCTTGTCCGCGCTCGACCCAGGCCGTCCGGGCGAGTGGGTCCGCCGAAAAGTGCAGGCGTATGCCGCACAACAGGCCGCGGAGCGCGCTGTTAGAGCGAGCGCCAAAGCCAAAGAGAGCTCCAGCTCCGAAGCGCCAACACCGAGAGCCACCGCCATACCGACTGCGGCGAAACAGACTGCGAACAAGCGACGGTTGCTACCTGTCACTTTCGGGGCGGTTGCCGCAGCGGCGCTCGTCGGATTCCTCGTTGTGCCGCGTCTCATGGCCCCGCGCGACACGCCGAAGGCGGCGCATTCGCCTGCGCCGGTATCTCAACCCGAGACGGCGACACCCCAGGTGGCACAAGCGTCGGCGCGGCGCTCGTCCGAGTTAGTATCGCCCGCGTCGCCTTCACCACCCTTGCAGTCATCCGCGCCGACAGTCCCCACGTCACCTTCACCGGTACCGCAGTCAGCCGCAACAACATCACTCGCGCGGACACCAGTCGCACCGCGCTCATCCGCGCCACCGGCACCTGTCGTTGCATCCCGTTCCGCTGGCACACCTCCCGCTCAACCGCTGACCCGAGCCCGAGTTGCGCGACAAAACGCGGCGGCCCTGCAGAGTGCCCCAATTGCGAGCGACCGTGCTGAAACCACCACGCAAGCTGCGCGGCCCGCGCCGCCTACCGACTCTGCGCCTGCTCCGAAGATTCCACCTGCACCAAGCACTGAACCGCAGGTAGCGGCAGCACCGCCGCCGCCCGGAGCAACGCCATCCGCGACCCAGCCCGCGCCGACACCGGCCACCGCCGCATCCAACCCGCCCGACGAGTTGTGGCTAGCAGCCAAGAGCGGCGACATGAGCGGTCTGCAAGCCGCGCTCGCCGGCAACGTCGACGTGAATGCACTCGACGCGAACGGACAGACGGCCTTGATCCTGGCGATACAAAACAATCATGTCGCCATCGTCCGAGCGCTGTTGGCCCATGGCGCCAATCCGAACACGGCCGACTCCCGCGGCTTTACGCCTCTACGGGTCGCTCGCATCCGCGCTAATTTCGCAATCCTGACGGCGTTGGAGCGTAACGGACGGCCCTGAAGAGTAAGGGCACTCACTGCCCCAACCAATCTCGCAACGGTGGACGGAATCCCTCAGTGGACGCGGTCACGGAGTTTGAATTTCTTGTACGTTGCCAGGTTCCTCAGACTCCTGCTCTGAGCGGGGAGTCGCCATGAAAGCCGGGGAGGCCTGCGTATCTGGATGGAATGCCTGCCCGACGATTGTTCCGTCGTCATTGATGTCACCGGCTATCAGCAGGAAAGGTGAGCCGGGAGCCGTCAGCGCATTGAGATCGATCAACTTCTCATGTCGCCACACGACGGCCCGAAAGACGTATGGGCCACCGCGCGACAGTCCCACCACCTCGCCATGCTCATTAATACCCGTAGCCTCGCTACGCAGATCGCCAGGCAGCTTCCCAAGCGACTTCATACCGGTCGTGCGCGTCCAAATGAACGCTTCAAATGTCCTGGCCACGCCGCGTGCGATATTCGCGAAGCCGACGACGACGCCTCGGTTGTTAATGGCCGTGGGTGTATTCCAAGCGTCTCCACCAAGATTACCGAGATCCATCGGAACGCCGTGATCCCGCAGGACGGCGTGTTTGGCACTGACGCTACCAACGGCGACGCCGCAATCTCCCGAAATACCAACCACTTGACCGCGATCGTTGATCGCCCTAGCAGCACTGGTGCTATCCCCGGGTAGTGGCGGAAGTTCCTGCATCGTGCCGTCGGCGTGCCAAATCGTCGCTCGGAACTGCAGAATTTGAAAGGCCGGATCACAGCTCGGATCGTGCACGCCATTCTCTGCCCAGCCGACGACCTCGCCTCGATTGTTGGCGGCAGTTGCGTAACTACTGTAGCCGCCCGGGAAAGGCGAGAGCGTACTCATCTCGCCATTCGGCCAGCGAAAACCCCGGCAAATGCGTCCCGTTGGCGTCCCAGCAGCAAAGAAGGGCCAACAGGAAAAGTTATTCCCCAACGGATCCGCCACAGGCAGTTCCGAGATGCCCACAATCAGGCCGCGATCATTTTTGACGGGCCACGCCACGGAGCTATCTGTCCCTCCCAGAGTGCCTAGCGAAACCGGTGAGCCGTATACCCATAGAGTGGCGAGCGCGTTGAGGTTACCCGATGGATTGCTGCTGCCTGAGATCCAACCGCGATTGTTGATGCTGTTGGCGGAGCTGGATGTCCCCCCAAGCCCAGCGAGCTCGGTTACATCATATTTCGGCGGCCCAGCGAACACTGCGTTACCCAGCAGCGCGAAGACCGGTAACAACGAGTAGCCATGAGTTAATCTGTTGCGATTCATAAGCCCTCCTCTGCCATTTGAATCTCGCACAGTTATGCGCTCGGCCGTGGCAACATCTTTGGTCGCCTGGGCTCGCATGCGACGGTACGCTAGCCAGGAAATGACTTTACGACTGCAGGACCCGCGTGAACTGGCTGTCGTCGGACCTTGAATGAATGACTGCGCAGCTCGTGTGGCGTACTCGCAGCCCACAGGTGCAAGGCTGCGTAAGATCGAAATGGACGCCACGCTTCAGCGCGTACCTCTAATGCTTTCGGCGCCAGCGGCTTGCGCTCAAGGGATGCTTGGCGGCAGAGAAGCACATCGCCATAGGGCAGCGCATCCAATTCGCCGAGACCACGCAGTGCTATATACTCGGC
>JAQGOF010000183.1 GCA_028293745.1 Gammaproteobacteria bacterium
CCCTGACCGATCCGCACACCTTCAGCGGCATCGGCAATGCCTACTCGGACGAGATTCTGCATCGCGCGCGGCTGTCACCCATCGCTCTCACCCGGAAGCTCGACGAGCCGTCCATACGAGGCTTGTACGAGGCCATCCGCACGGTGTTGCCGGAGTGGATAGAGCGGTTGCGTGCCAGCGCGGGCGCCGACTTTCCGGAAGGTGTTACTGCGTTTCGTCCCGAGATGGCCGTACACGGCCGGTTCGGGAAGCCTTGCCCGGTATGCGCAGCCCCCGTGCAGCGCATCCGCTATGCCGAGAACGAGACCAACTACTGCCCGGGCTGTCAGACCGGAGGGCGAATTCTCGCCGACCGGTCTTTGTCGCGGCTGCTGAAGGATGACTGGCCGCGGACGATCGATGAGTTAGTGTGAGCTCACGGCGACGGCGACCTGCGCTACGGCGGGGGCCGCGTGCGAGTACTCCAGGGCCGCACGGTTGCGCATGACGAAATCGGCGTTCGGGGACAGCGTCTCGGCCTTCTTCAGGTCATTCGCCGCGGCCTCTGTGTCCGATGATATCCAATGGAGCACTGCGCGGTTGGACAGCGCCACTGCCAGGTAGTCATTCTTGAACTTGCGTGCCCAATACTGGTAGGAGGGCAATAACGCCCTCTCCTGTTGGGCATCGCGTACCGCCTGGTCGCAGGCTTTGCGGGCCGAATCAAACTGTTTCGTCATCGCGAGCGCCACGCAACGGTTGTTGCTGGTCGTGCTCGCGTCGAACTCCGACAGGGTCGGATGAGAGTGCAGTGCTTCGGCTGCCGCTCCGTAGTTCCCGCTGATCAGGTCCGCTCCGCCCATGCCGTTGCTGTAGGCAGTCAGTACGAAGTTGTGGGCTGGGTCGGCCTGGGCGGCTTGGCCGAGCAGCAGCGAGACGGCGGCTGCAAGGCCCAGTATCCGGTAGGGCTTGTGACTGTTTGATGAAAGCATGATGTCAAGTTCCTGTCTTCAATTCCGTTGGGGGCCCGCTCGTGTTGTAACGAGCGTCGCCACGATAGAAAAACTGACAGGGGGCGACAAACGAAAAGAATTGGCCGACGGGTGACCCGCTCTCACTCGGCCGTGCGGAACTGCTGCAACGCCCAGTTGGTTATGGCTTTGACTTCCGGCTTGTCGGCGTCTTTCGGGCGGCTGACGAGAAAATATGTGTCGTTCGTCGCAACTTCTACAGAAAAAATCCTGACCAGCGCGCCCGAGCGGAACCACGCATCGCACAACGCGGATGGAACCAACGCAACACCGATGCCGCGTTCGGCCGCGCGCACGACTGCATACATCGTATCGAGCTCGATGACGTTCTTGGGCTCCGGCGTTGCCAGGCCCAGTTCTTCGGCCCAGCTCGTCCAGGCGAACGGCCGGGTCTTATGTATTATCAACGCCATCTGGCGGAAGACATCGCTACCCAGGCGGGCCACCGTCGGCGCATGTTCCTTCGAGCAGACAGCAGTCAGTGACAGGGAAAATAACCTGGAGGTCTTCAAGCCCTGGGGGACCTGGTCTGACAGCAGGATGGATACATCAGCCGTTGCCGGATGAATCGACGGACGCGGGTCGCGCGTGTCGATCTGCATGTCAATTTCGGGATGTGCCGCACAGAAGCTCGTCAGGCGCGGTATGAACAACTCGCTCGCAAAAAACGGCGGCAGCAATACCCGGAGCGTATGCCTGCCGTTGCGGCGTGCTATTTGCGCCAGGCTTCGATCAAGCGCCTCGAGCAGAGGCTCGACTTCGTCGAGCAGCGTGTGTCCTGCAGTCGTCAGCTCGAGCGCGCGCGTTTTACGTTCAAATAACCGCACACCAAGCGAGTCCTCCAGCTCTTTCATCTGGTGACTGACCGCCGAGGGCGTGAGGAACAACTCGTCCGCTGCGAACTTGAAGCTACGATGACGGGCAGCAACGCAGAACGCCCGGAGGTTCCTCAGGGGTGGCGGACGGGATAAACGCATCACGGGCGAAGGAAGACGCGAGGTGTCAAGCATACTGGCGCAGTGCAATAATCGTGCCCTGCGCGGTACGCGCCGCGCACGCGATCAGTGGCTTCCATGGGCTGTTCAACCGCTCAGATGTGCATCGATTTGGGCAGGGGAAGCGCTGGGCGCACCGAGTCGGCGCAGCTCAAGCCAGACTATCGGGCCAGCGCGCTATCCAGCCAGCGGCCGAGTGTCGCGGCATCTACAGCACCCGACTGGCGGCCGATCTCTCTGCCGTCGCGAAACAGGATGAGGGTCGGGATGCTCCGGATGTTGAAGCGCCCGGCCAGATCCGGCTGCTCGTCGGTATTGACCTTGCCTACCTGCAGGGTCGTCGCGCGCTGCTGTGCGGTACGTTCCAATACTGGCGCCATCATCTTGCAGGGGCCGCACCACGGCGCCCAGAAGTCCACCAGCACAGGCAGGCTGGCCTTGCTGATGTGAGTCGGGAAGGAACTCGCTTCGAGGGTGATGACCTGGCCCTCGAGCAGCTGGGCCTTGCACTTGGGACATTTTGGATGCTCGCTCGCACGATCCGACGGAATCCGCACGACTGAGTGGCACTGTGGGCAGGCCACGAGAATAGAATCTGACGCGGTAGCGGCGCTGGTGTTCATACTTCGGACGGCGGAAGTGTTCCTGTAGCTGCAGGTTTGGGCCTGCGCCCGCTGGTTTCAACCTCTTGCCCGGGCGGCTCTGCGCCCCCATCGATGCGGTTCAATTGAGGCGTGTAGCGACTCATGGAATATCGGGACTATTACAAAATTCTGGGCGTGGCCCGAACCGCGACTGCGGACGAGATCAAGAAGGCGTACCGGCGCCTGGCCCGCAAGTTCCACCCGGACGTCAGCAAAGAGTCGAAAGCGGAAGAGAAGTTCAAGGAGGTCCAGGAAGCCTACGAGGTTCTGAAGGATCCCGAGAAGCGGGCCGCGTACGACCAGCTCGGCAGCGAATGGAAGTCCGGACAGACGTTCCGGCCACCGCCGGACTGGGGTGGTGGTTTCGAGTTCAGAGGCGGACCGCGCCAGGGTCGCAGCAGTGCCCGGGGTGGAGCCCGGGCGGAGGAATTTGAGGAAGCAGAAGGCTTCAGCGACTTCTTCTCGTCGTTGTTTGGCGGCCGCGGCTTTGGGGGCGCGGGTGGCAGCCCTTTCGGTGGTGCTGGAGCTAGCCGCGCCGGACGCGATCATCATGCGCGTGTTGATATCGATCTGGAGGAGGCATTCCAGGGAGCTACGCGCACGCTCGAGTTGAAGCGCCCGGATCTGAAGCCTGATGGCACGCTGGACATGAAGACGCACACAGTTCGCGTCACGATTCCGGCGGGCGTGACTGATGGGCAGCTGATTCGCCTTGCGGGTCAGGGTGAGCAGGCGACGGGTGGTGGACGTGCGGGTGATCTGTACCTGGAGGTCCACATCAGGCCGCACCGACTGTTCCAGCTCGACGGACGTGACGTCACGCTGACGTTGCCCATCACGCCGTGGGAGGCCGCCCTTGGCGCGACGGTGACCGTGCCGACGCTCGGGGGCGGTGTTGAAATGCGAATTCCACCGAATTCACAGTCTGGGCAGAAGATGCGCCTTCGTGGGCGGGGGCTTCCCGGTCAACCGCCGGGGGACCAGTACATTCAGCTCAAGGTTGTGGTCCCGCCGGCCAACTCGCCGGACGCTCGCGCGTTCTATGAGGAGATGAAACAGAAGTTTTCTGATTTCAATCCACGTGCCGATCTCGGGGAGTAAGCGCCATGCCGGAAGTACCTGCAGTGCCGGATGCGCGCCTCCTGGGCGAGGGTGATTGGATCTCCGTAACGGAGGTGTGCCGGGTATGCCTGATTGACATGCCGGCTGTGGTCGAGCTGGTCGATCTCGGCGTAGTTGTCTCGCGTGGTGCTTCACCTGACGAATGGCTGGTACCTGTGGCCTCGCTGTGGCGGTTGAGAGTTGCAGGCAGGCTGATGCGTGACCTGGGTGTGAACGTGACGGGTGCCGCGCTGGCGGTGGAGTTGCTGGAGGCTCGGGGGGAGCTCGAGCGGCGGATCCGGAGGTTGGAGAGGTTGGTTCACGAGTGAGGGCGGGCACGGCGGCCGGGCGGAGGACATCGGCGATCGGAGGGGTCGGCGGGCGCTGTCACTGTCCGAAGGTGTCGGTGCTCTTTTTCAGATACGCCTCTTCCTCGGCGGTGTTGTCGCGGGCCAGGAGATGGTTGCGATGGGGGAATCGTCCGAACTGACGGATGAGTGCGCGATGCTCTTCGGCTGACTGCAGCGCGCTTTCGAAGGTGGATCGCAGCTCCGCTGGGCTCTCGGAGACAAGCCGTCTGTAAGCTGACACCGACTCGTCCTGCACTTCTGTCGATTCCGCGTGTTGCAGTGGCATGTAGAAGAAGAGCCGCTCGATGATATTGAGAGCGCCATCCGCTGCAGACTGCATCCCGGATAACGTCAGGGCGAGAGCTTCCGGGTCATACGCAAATGCCTGGGGAGTTCCGCGGTAGATGTGGCGCGGGAACTGATCGAGCAGAATGATGAGGCTGAGTCGGCGGCGGGGGCTGTCCGCCCAGGCAGCCAGCTCGCCGCGGCGCGCGCGCTCGACCAGGCCCCGGAATGCCTTCCCGATCAACTCGTCCTGTTGGGCCATGAGCTGTGGGTTGGGTTCGAACCAGAGACTTGCGCGGCGGGTCAGCGCCAGTGCGCGTGAGGCCATCTCACCCTGGCCCGGCATAGAGCCCGTCAATGACTTGCCGAACCAGAACTCGCGCACTCGTAGAGCGTCGTCCATGGGCTACTCCGATTTGGCCTCGTCCGCCACGAACAACTGCTCCAACTGGGAGGCCGCCTCACGGGAGGTCGCAAGGAACTTGGTCTCGTCATCCTTCACCGCGTACTGCGCGTCAAAGGTCGATTCGTCGTGCTGCCGGAACTTGCGGACCAGCGCCTTGGCACTGGCGGGAGGGTCACCCAGAGACTCGAGGACCGACGCTGCCATTTCGAGGCTAGATACGTACGTTTCGCGGATGATGTAACGCACTCCGATATCTTTTAGCGCGAAGGCATGCTGGCGGTTGCGTGCGCGTGCAAAGATCTTGAGGCGTGGGAATTGCTCATGCACGAGTTCGGCAGTGCGCACGGACGCCTCGACGTCGTCGATGGCAAGCACGAAGGTTGTTGCCGTCTCAGCGCCTGCTGCGCGTAGAAGGTCGAGGCGGGATGCATCTCCGTAGTACACCTTGTTGCCAAACTTCCGCACGAAGTCTACGTGGGTTTGATTGGAATCGAGCGCGGTGAACTTAATCCGGCGGGCGCTCAGGACACGGGCGACGATCTGCCCGAAGCGCCCGAACCCGGCGATGATCACGCGGTTCTCGCTTTCGTCGATGCCGTCGAAGGGACGAGCACGCTCGCCGCCAAAACGGCTCTGCAGCGCATCGTACAGAATCAGGAGCAGCGGGCCGAGCATCATCGACAGCGTCACTGCCAGCACCAACAGATCGGCCAGGTGGCCGTCGATGATCCGCTCGCGTGCGGCCAACGTGAACAACACGAACGCGAATTCGCCTCCGGCTGGCAACGTGAAGCCCAGTTTCCACGCTGAGACTCCGGAATGGCCGGAAGCCCGTCCGAGTGCGGCGATGGCTACGAGCTTGATTGCGAGAAACACGCTGGTTACGGCGAGCACGCGCATCGGTTCCGATTGCAGCAGGCCCAGATTGGCGGCCATGCCGACCGCGACGAAGAACAGGCCCAGCAGCAGGCCTTTGAAAGGCTCGAGGTCGGCCTCGAGCTCGTGACGGAATTCGCTGTCTGCCAGCAGCACGCCGGCGAGGAACGCACCGAGAGACATCGAAAGTCCTGCTTCCCGCGCGAGGATGGCCGTGGCGATCACGGTTAACAGCGCAGCAGCCGTGAATACCTCGGTCACTTTGAGCCGCGCCACGACTCGAAGCGCCGGACGCAACAGAAGTCGCCCGCCTACGACAATAGCCGCCATGATTGCCAGCAACTTGGGCAGGTTGATAATTCCGCTTCCCTCACCGGCCACCTCAGCGGATGTGGGCGCGATCAGCGGTAACGCTGCGAGTACCGGGAGAACTGCGAGATCCTGAAACAGAAGAATGCCAAACGCTGCGCGCCCGTGGGGGCTCTTCAATTGAGCTCGTTCTGCGAGCAACTGAAGCACGAGTGGAGTGGAGGACAGCGAGAGGCCGAAGCCGACCAGCAGCGCGGGTACCAGTTGAAGGCCGAGCAACCATCCGGCCACTCCCAGCAGCACCGCACATAGGATCACCTGCGCTGAGCCCAACCCGAACACGTTGCGTCTCATGACCCACAGGCGTGTGGGCTGCAGCTCCAGGCCGATGATGAACAGCAGCAGCACGATGCCGAACTCGGCGAAGCTCATGATGCTCGGTACGTCGCTGACGAGTCGGAAGCCCCAGGGGCCGATGACCATCCCAGCTGCGACGTACCCGAGGATTGAGCTCAGCCTGAGCAGCCTGAAAATGGAGACGGCGAGGACCGCCGCGCCGAGGAGAAGTGCGGTCTGAGAGAGAGTAATAGCCATGTTCCTGCCGGCGCGAAGCGCCGCTATTCGGAGCGGGTTGCGGTCCGCCGCAATCCCGCAGGATAGTTGCGCGCAGCGCATGAGGATACCCTCCTTCGAGCCTTGCTTGGCGCGGTTACCCATATGGGTAGGGTAGCTTGAGTTCCTCGGAGGCACGCCCAATGCCTCGTCTACTATGTTGCACGAGAATGACTCCATGGCAGGGACGGGCGCTCTTCCTGAGACCTCGGAAGATGACGCGCTGGATGCCTACTCACAGGCAGTGGTAGGCGCGGTCGAGCATGTCGGCGCGGCGGTGGTCAGTATCTATGTCGGTGGCGCCGGTGAGGCGGCTCGCGCTCGAGGCGGCGCCGGGTCTGGAGTGGTCGTAACTCCGGACGGTTACGTGTTGACCAACGAGCATGTCGTCCAGAACGCACAGGATGCCCGCGTTGCTTTTGTGGACGGTCGCAGTGTTCCCGCGGTGGTCGTTGGACGGGATGCGTCGACCGATCTTGCGGTGCTGCGTGCACAGGCGGGCGCGCTGCCTTATGCGCGACTTTCGACGGCGCAACCTTTGCGCGTCGGGCAGCTGGTCGTTGCGGTGGGTAATCCGTTCGGATTCGAGTCAACAGTGTCTGCAGGGGTGGTCAGTGCATTGGGGCGCTCGCTTCGGAGTCGCCATGGTCGGCTCATTGAAGGAGTCGTTCAGCACACAGCCGCGCTCAATCCGGGTAATTCGGGTGGTCCGCTGGTGGACTCGCGGGGACGGGTGGTCGGTGTCAATACGGCCATCATTGCGATGGCGCAGGGAATCGGGTTCGCGGTGCCCGCGGGTACTGCGCAATGGGTTCTCACGGAGATTCTGACGCAGGGGCGTGTTAGGCGCGCTTACCTCGGGGTGACTGTGCGCGACCGGGCGCTCGACCTGCGTTTGGTGCGCGCGCTTGATCTGCCGGTTACGCGCGCTGTTGAGATCATGAGTCGGGATGAGGAGGGGCCGGCGGCAAAGGCGGACCTAAGGTCGGGGGATTTGGTGGTGGCGGTGAATGATGCGGCGGTGGATGGGATCGACGCGCTGCACGCGCAGCTGAGTCGTTGTCCTGTGGGGACGGCGATCACGCTGCAGGTCATCAGACGCACGCAGAGCATGAAGATTGCGCTGACGCCAGCGGAGCCGAGCTAAGGGCGCGCGAGTCACACCGAGGCGGGCGCGGTGCGCAATGACGCATCGCGCCCCGCGGCCCCAGTCACGCCACTGGGAAATTCATCACTGCGTTGCGCCCAATGACCGTATCTCGGTTCAGCGTCAGGCTGCGACGTCGCGACCATGGCTCACTCGCAGAGACTCTCCATGTAACTCTGTGCAACCGGCGACAGGCGCTTGCGCGCGAGCGCACGGGCTTTGGGGGCATCCACGATGTATTCGAGCGGGCCCGAGACGAGCATCTCGCGGATGCGGGGATTCCTGGCGGACACGCGTGCCATTTTGTTCAACACGGTGAAGCCACGGTTTATCTTGTCGCGGGAAACGCGGTTCTGCTCGATGGTCCGAGCGAGATACTGGCCGAAGCGGGCGTAGAGGAAGTAGTCGTCATCCCCTACCTGGAAACGGGCTTCGGCAAAGAAGTCGGGGAAGTTCTTTTCTAAATACTGGTTAACGCTTTGAAGACGGGAAGCAGGGTCGCTTCCGGCGTGCCGGCCCGGGTGAGCGCTGGCGGACTCTGTGCGTTTCTTGATCATCGGGAGTGAAACACCTCCATGGTCCGGTTGGTTGTCACGTGCGCCGCATGGCCCTCGCAACGCGCGCGCATGTTGAGGTAGGACGCCTCCCGACGCAATAGGTTCCACTGAAGAATTGCGAGCTGCTCGGCGAAAATTTTTGCGCCGTGTCGGCTCGCGCCGTCGCGTGTTGAATTAAGACAATTGCGCGTCGCGGGGAACATACACGAGCTCACCTCTCCTGCGCGCGTGGGTTCACGCTTCGCGCTCGAGCCACGCCGAGCGGCTCACTCTGTAGAGCACGTGGGGCCGGAACGGATGGCCCGGCGGAAGCTTCGGGTGCTCGAAATCGTCTGCCGGATCGCGCGACATCCCGATACGTTCCATGACGCGCATTGAGCGCTTGTTCAATGGGACGGTGAACGCGACGATTTGTTGAAGCTTCAAGTTCTCGAAAGCGAACCGCAGGCTCGCTGCAGCTGCCTCGCTGGCGTAACCGCAGCCCCAGTACTCTTTCGCAAGCCGCCAACCGATTTCGACGCACGGCGTGAAATGCGCCTCGAAACTCGGTACCGAGAGACCGACAAAGCCAATGAATGGTGCTGCGGTATGGCCAGGTCCCTTGACCTCCACGGCCCAGAAACCCCAGCCGCGATTCTCGATGGCCGTGCGTATACGAGCCGCAGTGGCATCACTTTCGTCACGGGAGAGGCGCCGCGGGAGGAACTCCATGACGGCGGGGTCATCATTGAGCTGCGCGAAGGCGCTCAGATCCGCGTCGCGCCACGGTCTCAGAAGCAGGCGTGAGGTGGTCAGATCCATACCGCTATTGAAAGCGTTTGGTAGGCCGGTATTATCGGGTACATAGTGAAGGTGTAGACAGGCGACCGCCGCGCGGGTTACTTCGGCCTCGGACCCGAGCGATTTCGACTGCCAGCCCCTGGGTTGACACCCGGCTCGGGCATCTGACCGCAAGATTTTTCCAGACCGAACCGTCGCAGGAATTTGCCTGCCGCGGAAGGCAACGTTCGCCTTACGCACCAGACGGAGTGGGGCAAAAGTCACGTCTTTTGCCCCGCGAGCAGAAAGCGCCTGCGACTTTCTGCCATCGAATAATGCGAGGCCACGACAATGAGCTCTGCCGACACGGGACTTTATAGAGACGCCTACGAACGCGATAGCTGCGGGTTTGGCCTGATTGCCAATCTCGATGACCAGCCCAGTCATTGGCTGGTACAGACCGCTATTACTTCTCTCAACCGTCTGACCCATCGTGGTGCAATCGCTGGTGACGGCAAGACGGGTGACGGCTGCGGCCTGCTGCTGAAGAAACCCGAGGCTTTCCTGCGCGCGGTTGCCGCAGAGGCCGGCATCGAGCTGACCGAACGCTTTGCGTCGGGCCTGGTGTTCCTCAACCGAGACTCAGCCCGGGCGCAAAGGGCCCGCGACATCCTCGCGGCGCAGCTCATACGCCAAGGTCTGGAACTGGCGGGTTGGCGCAAAGTGCCGCTAGACACCGAGGCGTGCGGTGCCCAGGCGCTGAAGACGCTGCCGCACATCGAACAGATCTACGTGAACTGCAGCCTGCCGGACATGGATGAGGCCTCGTTCAACCGCAAGCTGTACATGGCGCGGCGCCTCGCTGAGAAGTCGATCGAGGAGACCGATCCGGTTTTCTACATGCCGAGCCTGTCCGCCACCACCATCGTCTTCAAGGGCATGGTGATGCCGGAGTACCTGACTCAGTTCTACCGGGATCTGCAGGACCCGCGGCTCGAGGCGTCCGTGGCGGTTTTCCACCAGCGGTTCTCGACCAACACGCTGCCCCAATGGCGTCTGGCGCATCCGTACCGCTATCTGGCGCACAACGGCGAGATCAACACGGTGCAGGGCAACCGCAACTGGGCGCAGGCCCGCGGACCGCTGTTCCGTTCGCCGCTGCTGCCCAATCTCTCGGAGGTGCAGCCGCTCGTGTCGTTGACGGGTTCTGACTCGCAGAGCCTGGACAACATGCTCGAGGTGCTGCTGATGGGCGGCCTCGATGCTCTGCACGCGATGCGCCTGCTGATACCGCCGGCGTGGCATGGCCTGGATTCAATCGACCCGGATCTGCGGGCGTTCTACGAGTACTACTCCGTGCACATGGAGCCCTGGGACGGCCCGGCCGGAATTGTCCTCACCGATGGGCGCTACGCCGCCTGCACTCTCGACCGAAATGGCCTGCGGCCGGCCCGGTTCGTCATTACTCGCAATCGGTTTCTGACGATTGCCTCGGAGACCGGCGTTTGGGACTACGCGCCCGAAGACGTTGTGCGCAAGGGAAAGCTGGGACCTGGAGACATGATTGCGCTGGACCTGCAGACGGCCACGCTGCTCGAGTCGCGCGACATCGACGAGATTCTGAAGTCGCGTCATCCCTACAAGACCTGGCTGAAGAAGGGCGTGCGCTATCTCGAAACCGACCTGGTTGACCCGCGGCTGGCGGCGGAGCCCATGGATCGGGAGACGCTGTCGCTTTATCAGAAGATGTTCAACGTCACCTCCGAGGAGCGCGACGAGATCATCCGCGTGCTTGCGGAAGATGAGAGTGAGGCCGTCGGCTCGATGGGCGATGACACGCCTATGCCGGTTCTGTCGCACAAGGTGCGTTCACTGTATGACTACTTCCGGCAGCAGTTCGCCCAAGTAACGAATCCGCCCATCGATCCGTTGCGCGAGTCGATCGTCATGTCGCTGCAGACGCAGATCGGCCCGGAGTGCAACGTGTTCGTGCCGGCGCCAGAGCACGCGCGGCAGATCGTTCTCGGCTCGCCGATTCTCTCGCAACGCAAGCTGCGGCAGATTCTCGGTCTCAAAGAGGTCACTCACGAGTTCATCGACCTGCAGTACGACCCGGCGGAGGGCCTGAAGGGGGCCATCGTGCGGATGTGCAAGCAGGCCGAGAAAGCCGTGCGCGACGGCAAGCTCGTGTTGATGCTGTCAGATCGATATCTGATCAAGGGCAAGTTGCCGGCGCATGCGCTGCTGGTGACCGGCGCCCTGCATCATCACCTCGTGCGCAAGGGGTTGCGTTGCAAATGCAACCTGCTGATCGAAACGGGCACTGCGCGCGACCCACATCATTTCGCCTGCCTGGTGGGATATGGCGCCACGGCGGTGTACCCGTACATGGCCTACCAGGTGCTGTTCGAGATGATGCGCAAAGGCCGTGTGAAGCTGGATTTTGCCACCCGCCTCGAGCTCGGCCGCAGCTACCGGGCTGGCGTGCGCAAGGGCCTGTTCAAGATCATGTCGAAGATGGGTATCTCGACGATTGCGAGCTATCGCAGCTCACAGTTGTTCGAGATCGTCGGCCTGTCGGACGAAGTGGTGAACATGTGCTTCACCGGCACCGACAGCCGCGTGCAGGGGTCGGACTTCGATGATCTCGAGTCCGATCTGAAGCAGCTCGCGGCTCGCGCGTGGAACCCCCGCGAGCAAATGGATCAAGGCGGCCTGCTCAAGTACATGCACGGCGGTGAGTACCACATGTACAACCCCGATGTGGTTGCGACGCTGCAGGCGGCCGTGATTGCGGGTGACTACGATCAGTACAAGCGGTTTGCGCAGCTCGTCAATCAGCGCCCGGCGTCCACTTTTCGTGACCTGTTGGGACTGAAAACCGGCACGACAGCCATTGCGCTGGAGGAGGTGGAGCCGGTCGAGGCCGTGCTGGCCCGCTTCGACAGCGCCGGAATGTCTCTCGGCGCGCTGTCGCCCGAGGCGCATGAAGCGCTGGCAACCGCAATGAACCGCCTGGGAGCGCGCTCCAACTCGGGCGAGGGCGGCGAGGACCCCGCGCGCTACCGCACCGAAAAGAACTCCAAGATCAAGCAGGTGGCCTCCGGCCGCTTCGGGGTCACCCCGGAGTACCTGATCAACGCGGAGGTGTTGCAGATCAAGGTGGCCCAGGGTGCGAAACCGGGCGAGGGCGGGCAGCTGCCGGGGCATAAGGTCAACGACATGATCGCCACGTTGCGCTTTGCCCGGCCGGGGGTCGGACTCATTTCACCTCCTCCGCACCATGACATCTACTCGATCGAGGACCTGGCGCAGTTGATTTTCGACCTGAAGCAGGTCAATCCGCAGGCGCTGGTGTCGGTGAAGCTGGTCGCCGAGCCCGGAGTGGGCACGGTGGCCGCGGGTGTTGCGAAGGCTTACGCGGACCTGATCACCATCTCCGGCTATGACGGAGGCACGGGTGCAAGTCCGTTGTCCTCCATCAAATATGCCGGCACGCCCTGGGAGCTTGGACTTGCCGAGACACATCAGACGCTGCGTCTGAACGATCTTCGTCATCGGGTGCGATTGCAGACCGACGGCGGGCTCAAGACAGGTCTCGATGTGATCAAGGCGGCCATTATCGGGGCGGAGAGCTTCGGATTCGGCACAGCTCCGATGGTGGCCCTCGGCTGCAAGTACCTGCGCATCTGCCATCTCAACAATTGTGCGACCGGTGTTGCGACTCAACACAACCTGCTGCGCTCGAAGTTCTTCATCGGACTGCCCGAGATGGTCATCAACTACTTCCAGTTCGTGGCCCGGGAAGTGCGCGAGATCCTGGCAGCGCTCGGCGTGCGCAGCATCCAGGACCTGATCGGCCGGACCGAATACCTGCAGATCCTGGAAGGCGAGACGCCGCGGCAGCGCAAGTTGGATCTCAAGCCCATATTGTCCACGGCGGGCATGGCGGACGATGCGCCGCAGTACTGCGGCACGCCGTCGAATGCACCCTTTGATAAAGGCGAGCTTGCCGAGCGCATGGTTCGGGACATGCTGCCGGCCATCGAAGCCAAAAAGGGTGGCGAATGGAGTTACGAGGTCCGCAATTACAACCGCTCCGTCGGTGCACGTGTGTCTGGTGAGATCGCGCGGCGCTGGGGTAACTACGGGATGGAGGATTCGCCGGTCACCGTGCGGTTGACAGGGAATGTGGGTCAGAGTTTTGGCGTGTGGAACGCCGGTGGGTTGCACATGCATCTCGAGGGGGACGCCAATGACTATGTCGGCAAGGGAATGGCCGGCGGCAAGATCGTTCTGCGGCATCCGCGTAGTGCGCGCTTCGTCCACAATGAAACCATCATCATGGGCAACACCTGCCTGTACGGCGCGACGGGCGGGCATCTGTTTGCCGCCGGCCTTGCGGGCGAGCGCTTTGCGGTCCGCAATTCGGGCGCGGTCGCTGTCATTGAGGGCGCCGGCGATCACTGTTGTGAGTACATGACAGGCGGGGTCGTGTGCGTGCTCGGACGCACCGGTGTCAACTTCGGAGCGGGTTTCACAGGCGGCTTCGCGTACGTGCTCGACCTGGAGCGTGATTTCGTCGATCGCTACAACCACGAGCTCATCGACATCAGCCGTATTCATGCGGAGTCGATGCAGTCGCATCTGCAACACCTGGAGAACCTGCTCGATCAGCACCTGGCCGAGACGGGCAGCGTCTGGGCGGAGGAGATCGTGAACGATCTGCGCACTTACATCGGCAAGTTCTGGGTGGTGAAGCCCAAGGCGGCCTCCATCGACTCGCTGATCGAAAACCTGCGGCGCGCGGCTTAGAGAGTGCGCAAAGACTAAAGACACATGGCGGACAAAAATCTGCAATTCCTGGACATCCCGCGCAGCGACCCTGCGAAGTTTCCGGTCGAGACGCGGGTGGCCAACTTCGGGGAGATCTACACCCAGTACGATCCCCAGGCGGCCAGCCAGCAGGCCGGGCGCTGCATCGCCTGCGGCAATCCGTTCTGTGAATGGAAATGCCCGGTTCACAACTACATTCCCAACTGGCTGAAGCTCATCCAGGAAGGCAACCTGTTCGAAGCGGCGGAGCTGTCGCACAAAACAAACTCGCTGCCGGAGGTTTGTGGACGCATCTGTCCGCAGGACCGGCTGTGCGAGGGTGCCTGCACGCTCAACGACGGGTTGGGTGCCGTGACCATCGGGTCGATCGAGAAGTACATCACCGATGAGGCTTTCAAGCGTGGCTGGAAGCCGGACATGTCTCATGTCCAGCCTACTGGCAAGCGGGTAGCGATCGTCGGGGCGGGGCCAGCGGGCCTCGGATGCGCGGACATCCTCGTGCGCAACGGGGTCACGCCCGTCGTGTTTGATCGCTATTCGCGAATTGGCGGCCTGCTGACGTTCGGCATCCCGCCATTCAAGCTCGAGAAGGAAGTCGTCGAAAAGCGTCGCGAAATCATGGAAGGAATGGGCGTGGAGTTCCGGCTCGGCGTGGATGTCGGAGCAGACGTTTCGTTCGAGAGCCTGCTCGCCGAGTACGATGCCGTGTTTCTCGGGATGGGAACGTATTCCTACGTCAAGGGTGGCTTCCCCGGCGAAGACCTGCCCGGCGTGTACGAGGCGCTGCCGTACCTGATTTCCAACATCAACCACGAGCTGGAAATTCCAGGCAGTGCCGAGCGGCTGGTCAGCATGCGTGGCAGGCGTGTCGTGGTACTTGGCGGCGGTGACACTGGCATGGACTGCAATCGGACCGCGATCAGGCAGGGGGCCGAGTCGGTGACATGTACGTACCGGCGCGATGAGCGCAACATGCCCGGATCGCGGCGGGACTACAAAAACAGCAAGGAAGAGGGGGTCGAGTTCCTGTTCAACCGCCAGCCCATTGAGATCGTGGGGTCGGACAGTGTCGAGGGCGTCAAGCTCATTGAGACGCGGCTGGGCAAGCCCGATGCGCGCGGCCGGCGTGTTCCCGAGCCGATTCCGGGGTCAGAGCAGGTGTTGCCGGCTGACGCGGTGATCATTGCGTTCGGCTTTCTGCCGAGCCCGCCGGAGTGGTTCGACCAACATGACATCCGGTTGCATGGAACGGGCCGGGTGCGGGTGTCGGCCGCGGCCACTACTGCATTTCAAACAACGAATCCCAAGGTGTTTGCTGGTGGCGACATGGTGCGCGGCTCGGACCTCGTCGTGACGGCGGTGTTCGAGGGACGCGAGGCTGCGAAAGGCATACTGGGGTACTTGGGTCTCGGCTGAAAAGAAAGCCCCACCGCAGCGCTGCGGCGGGGCTCCAGGCACTTCCCAGCATGACCCGGTGGATCGCTGTCAGCTTCCGGCCGGGTGCGGGCAAAAATTCATCCGAAAGTCGCCCCTGTGTGCACACCGGCGTGTCGCGTCGTCACGAGCATCTATACTTTGCGGCTGAAACGTTGGTGCCTGAGAGCGCCGGCTTTTAATTGCATGGCCCGCGTGTCAATTCACGCGATTCGATCGTTCCTGGCAACCACAACAAGTTCGCGATTGCCGTCACCCGTGCCCGCGTCGATTCCCGAGTTTTCTTTTCCTTCTCCTCCAGTTGTGAGCTGTTTGCATCACCCGCCTGCTCCAGCTCTCCCCCGCTGCCGAAGCAAACTCAATGCCACTTGAGCAAAGCTCATCAAAATCCGACAGTTACATTGGCGAGAACCAGTCTACTGAAAACAAATTGTACGCCCTTCAAATGAAATTTCCATGTCGTATTTGGCTTACATCGACATTTGATTAGCGCCATTTTGGCTGAATAAATGCGTCAGCGTGCCAGTCGAATGGTGAAGCGGGCGCCGCTGTCACCGGGAAGGCTGCTCGCAGTAGCCTCTCCGCGATGGAATTCGGCGATCAGACGCACTATGTAAAGTCCGAGTCCGAAATGCGGGCGACTGTCGGAATCGGTGCGTGACTGCCACAGGGACTCGAACAGGCGGTCGCGGGTATCCGGGGACAGCGGGGGTCCGGGGTTGTCGGCCTCCACAACGGCCGCATGCGGTTCGAGCCGCACACGCAGGATGATCGTCGCACCCTCCGGGCTGAAATCCACTGCGTTATCAACCAGCTTGTCGAGCATTTGGACGATCAGATCCGGTGCTCCCTCGATCTCGACTGGCTCCTCGGGAACCTCGGTCGCGAACGCTCGCTGCGGGAACGCAATGCGGTAGGCATCAGCGGCCGACTGCACCACGGGGACGAGATTGAAGCGCGTGCGCTCTGCGTTGCTGATGGCCTCTTCCACGCGAGTCGCCGCGCCCATGGCGATCAGGATTGCATTCAGTCGGTCGCTGCCCTGGCGGGCCCTCTCCAGGTAGATGCCAGCCGAGGAGGACACCCCCTCTGACTCCATGTTCTCCAGTGACGAGCGGACGATGGTCAGCGGCGTGCGTATCTCATGAGCGAGCTTGCCGGCAAGGGTGCGGAGGTAGCCGGTGTATTCGTTCAAGCGATGCAGGAGTGTCGAAAATCCGCGGGCCACATCGCCGAGCTCATCCGAAGCGTCAGTCTCGGGAAACGTGGTCACCAGTCCTTCACGGGTCAGGGCCGACTCGCTTGCGGCGCGCAGTCTCGACAGTCTGACTGCGAGCCAGGCCGCGAATATGAAGGTCGCTATGACCGCGGCGAGGCTGAAACCCAAGGTCAGATTCAACATGTGAGTCAGAGCCCGGTCGCGCAACATCAGCCAGCGATCCTCGGTCTGCGAGACCTGCAGTGAGCCGATGATCTGTTTGTGCTCCCGGTCATAGATGTCAGCCGTGGAGTCGATGACCCGCCGCGTGCCGGGGCGGTCGACGAAGCGGCGGTAGAACCGGGCCAGAATCCCGGGCTCCGGTGCAAGCACCTTGGCCTCCGACAGCGCATCCACCTGGGCGAGCAATCGTCCTTCGGGCGCTGCGACGGCAACCCGCAGGCCCGGTTGTCTGAATTGTTTGAGATACGTCGTCAGTTCCGGCGAGGCCACGATCAATCGGCCGACCGTGTGCAGATCATCGCTGCGCAGGGTGCCGTAGCTCACCGGGTCCACACCGCGTCGATCGCGGTCATCGATCAGCACACCGAAGCGCTCGCCCAGCATCGACAAGGGGATTCGCAGCTCCAGACGGTAGCCGCGCGCGGTTGGTTGCAGGGCGCCGAGGATTCGCGGCTCGTTTACCGCCGTGAGCTGGCCATACTCGCCTGTTTCTATGCGTCGCGCAGTGACGGAGCCTGGGCCCGTGGCGGCGATGAAGACCTGGTGTTCGCGCTCATCCTGCCCCTCGAAACCGATCCAGATTCGGTCGCCAAACGTGCTCGGATCCAGGGGGCTCGCACCGGGTGTGTCGAAGACAAGATGCTCGTCGTGCACATCGAGCATCACGTACAGCATCCGATCGAATACGCCGGTCAGAATGCCGAACTTGTGCTGCCCTGTGGCAACCGTAGACATCGCGGGGTCGCGGGCAAAGTAACGCCAGGCGGTCTTGTTCTGCGGCCACTCCTCCACATACCCGTCGAGAAACGGCTGGGCGGAGAGCAGGATCGGGCGCAGGTCATACGGGCTGGGTTTCGGTGCTGCAGCCGCTTTGTCGTCTTCCGTTTCGGGCTCTTCCGGGGACTGAACGCGAGCAGGTTGGCGGTACAGCAGGTCGCCACGGCCTTGCAGCGAGGAGGCGATGGTCTGTGCTACGGAGAGGAGGGAGTTTTGCTCGCCCTCGCGCAGCGCGGACTCCATTTCGCGCGCGTAGCGGCAGCCGGCCCACGGCAGAACGAGCGTGAGGAGGCCAAGCAGCAGGAGTTTGAGTCGGATGGACATGCAGGGCGGGTCGGCGGGACATGCAGGGGCGAGTCGGAGGGCAGGGGCGCGGAAGCGTCCGCTGCTCGTTGTCTACCTGCTCAGTCGACCCATCTGTAGCCCATGCCGTAGACGGTCTGCACTGCGTCGAACTTTGGATCGATGCTCTGGAATTTGCGGCGAATGCGCTTGACGTGCGAAGTGATGGTGTTGTCATCCAGTACTACGTTGGCCGCGTCCATGAGTTGTTGGCGGTTCTTGACGTGGCCAGAATGACGGGCTAACGCATAGACGATCCAGAACTCCGTGAGTGACAGGAGGACGACCTGGCCCTCCCATTCCACCTGCATGCGTTCCGCGTCCAATGTGAGCGGCCCGCGCCGAACCATCTGGGAGGCTTCCGCGGGTCGACGCAAAGCCTCGACTCTGCGGAACAGGGCATTCACGCGCGCGATGAGGTGCGCGAGGCTTAAGTCCTTTGTCAGGAAGTCATCGGCGCCGAGCCGCAGCCCGGACACGGCGTCGAGCTCGCTGTCGCGGGCCGTGAGAAAAATGATCGGCAGCTCGGGTGACAGGGCCCGAAGTTGACGGCACAACTCGAAGCCGCCTTCGGGCTCGTCCTCGAGGGAAATGTCGATGACGGCCAGGTCGGGCAGTCGCGACGCGAAGGCGGTCATGGCCTGGGAGCGGTTGGCGTAGGTGCGTACCAGGTAGCCTTCGCGTGTGAACGCCGCGGCATAGTTGTCACGGATTGCGGGCTCGTCTTCGACAATGGCGACCATGCGTTTCATGAGCATAGGCTACAGGTTGGGAGCCGCGGGTTAAAGCGCGCGGACGTTGTGCCACTTTTCGCCATAATTCTTGGGCGGGATGACATTTTTGCGCCCTTCGGGAGAGGTGGGCGCTGCAGCGTAATGTCTCCATCGATGGGGTGGAGATTCGGACATGAATGAGCTGGGACTGACTCGGAGGGAGCGGATGTTCAACGTGTTGGGATTGCTGGTGCTGTTGGCACTGGTAGTTGTCTGAACGGGAGGTGAACAGCGGATGAGGCGGCGGCGCGGAGTTGAGTGGGGCCGCGTGTTGGAAAGTGCCGGGGTCACGGAAGGCCGGGGTCAGAAAGCGTTGATGCCTGTCAGCTCACGTCCGATGGTGAGTTGATGGATGGTCTCGGTGCCTTCGTAGGTGATGACGCTTTCCAGGTTGAGCATGTGGCGGATGGGGACGTACTCGGCGCTGATGCCGGCGCCGCCGAGCAGATCCCGGGCAT
>JAQGOF010000112.1 GCA_028293745.1 Gammaproteobacteria bacterium
GAATTGCCTTAGTTCATGCTCGTTCAGCGGCTCGTTCTGCGCGTTCGGGTTGCTATGGTGGAATCGCCTTGCAAAGACATTGAACCGCTCCAGCGCATCGACGTTAGCAGCGAAGTTTGCCAGCGGAGACCCAGCCAGCGCCGCGCGAATTGCATCAATGAATCCTCCCAACGTCATAGTTAAAGTGAATTCGGTTGGATATCGGACCTTATAGAACTCTTCGACCAAGATTCGGAGCGCGCCCGCCACGGGTCGAGCGTTTGTATTCTGGGCACCGGCGAGGTATCCCGCTAGGAGAGCGTAATTACGCATGTACTCGCTGCTGCATTCGCCCCCGAGATCGCAGGTTGTAAACACAGCGTCGTCGTTGGCGCCGTAGCCAATCTTGTGCGCCGCGAATGCGGTGGCGCTCATGCGCATCCTAGTCTCAATTTCGTGAAGAAAATAGGCGTCGTGAGACAGCACGATCACCTGATTACATCTTCCCGCTAACTCCGCGACGATTCGGATGGTCGCATCCTTTCTATTCCGGTCGAAGCTCGCCATCGGGTCATCAAAGACCAAGATTTTCTGGGCGAGATTTAAATCGAGGTCGAGCCGGGCGAGAAAGAACGCGAGCGCAAGTGTGCGGCGATCTCCATCGCTCAGAGCAGTCGGAAAAGATGGTTCGTTCTCGTCGTGCTGCAACTCGGTGATGTACTCGCCGCGCAGGGCGATACGAAACGTCGCTCGTGGCGTCTGGCCAGCGGCATGGCTCGGTCCGAACCCTTCAATGCTAAACCCGGCGCGGAACTCCCGAAGTCGAACGTTTATCCTGTCTTGATACTGCTCGAGCATGGTGGCCATCGCGCCGTCGTGCTGCTGCCGAAGTGTCGTCCGAGCATTCGATGCGGCTATGTACGCATTGTTCGCATTGACGTACCCCCGCACGGCCTCCATAACCGGCACCGTACCGCGTCGAGCGAGCGCTTCCAGCAGCTGCACCTGGCGAGCGAGCGCATTCGGATCGCCAGCGGCCACTTCCGCTCTCCTTGCGGCGAACAGACCATTTATTCGTTGAACCTCCAAGTTGTACCTGGCTATGCGCGCAGTGAACGAAGTATGTAGCCGATCCATTCCTGCGTGGGTCGGATCGTCGACGACGCTTGCTAACAGGTGAGTGCGCTTCTCGTCGTACAGCCCTTCGAAAGTCATCCGCAGTGCACGAACCTCAGAAGTGGCTTCGTCAACATCGAACGCGATCGGATCCGTCGGTTGCAGGTCGATCCAAGCACCTTGCCGCGAGGCGTTCGCGATAACCGTGGCCCTCAGTGCTTCGAGTGATGGCTCGCCCAAATGCGCGCGCATCTGTTCGAATCGAACCAGCACGGCGCCCCTTAACTGCTGAAACCCCTCACTGAAATACTGCCCATACGCACCGATCAAGCCGTTGTGCTGCGTATTTTGCCCACAGAACGGGCAGTCGAGGTCGACGTCGAACGCGCGGCCGCGGTTCACCCACTCCTCGAGTCCGCGTTCCGGGTGTCTACCGAAGTGGTCGCGCACGAGCGTCAATGCGTCTTGGTTGAGTTGCTCGGTCGCCCGATTCAGTTGCGCCACGGTCGCGCTGAGCGAGAACTCGCCGGGGAGCGTTAGCGGAACGAGATCCTGGCGGGCCTGCACTTGTGCTGAGTCGCGATTCGCGATCACACGCTGTCGCGCCGTATGCAGTGCTTCCTCTATATTAGGATCAGGGACCAGCGCGACAAAGTCGGCGATGTTGTATGGACCAAGGTTGGTGCGAAGTGCCTCCTCTCGCACCTGACGTTGGCGAAGCTCCTCTTGCGCCTGGAGCTGCAGCGCGTCTAACTGCCGCAATACGGTTGCTTGATCGCCAAGCGCGAACTCGTAAAGAGCCTTTCGATTGTCGGAAGTGACCTCGAGTCCGGTGTACGCGTTGTCGTGAACGAACTGCGAATCAAAGACCAGCATGTCCGGCCGCGCCACTGTCCATGCGCCGGCAGCGAACTGCACATTGCCGCCGGCGCCGCCATCGAAGATCAATTCGACGTGAGGTGTCGGATTCTCTTCATCAATCGTCGCTCGGCAGTGAACTAGAGATGCCTTTCCGCGCGAACATGAATCGAGGATGGCGGAGAGCGTCGATTTCCCGCGTCCGTTCTCGCCGTAGAAGGCGGTCACTCTTTGAAGCTGTGGGACAGTCACAACCCCGGCACGAAAAAGGCCAACGTGGTTGATCCGTACGATGCGGATTAGCATTCAAGCAACCCGAAGGCGGGAGCGAAGGGCTTCGGCGAACGACAAGGGGACCTCCTGGCGACGGCCGGCAATCATCTGCTGAAAGACCCAAATTGGGCAATGCGAAAGTCGAGCTGCATTCGCGGTGGGCGGTCGGAGTGGCCCCCGCCAGTAACGGATTTTCGCCCCATTTTCGTTCTCCTAAATACAACTGTGCGATCAGCTCGTTCCGGGCGGGTTTGCGCTCGATAAAGCAAGAACAGCCCTGCGCGCGTCACCTACCCGAACAAAGGTAGTAATGTAACCGGACATCTCTGAGTTTTCGTATGGTTTCGCACTTAACGGTTGCGGTTTGAACTCGACTCAGCGCTTGGACCATGCGGTAAGATGACCTATGTCTCGACTGACCGACCTCATTCCCGATGTCCATGTACTGACCGCGCTGACGCCGGAAGAACTGGCGGGCTACCTGTTATCCATCGCGCGCGACGAGGCGATACAAAACAACGGACAGTTTTTACCTGGCCGGCTGACAGATCAGAACTACGGAAGCTATGGTCGGGAACACGACGGAAGCGTCCGGCACGCGCTGGATGAGGCGTGGCATTGGCTCGATACGAGTTCGCTCATCATGCCGGCGCACGATATTAATGGAAAGAATAGCTGGCGTGTGCTCACGCGTCAGGGGCACAGGGTGCTTGCGGAGGGGACGTTTGCGAGCTTCCGACGCGCAGAGGCCTTTGCTCTCAGGATGATGTGAATGAATGCCGCAGAGTATCTCGTCGAGCTAAACACCCAGCTGTCTTACCTTTACGTAGTCGCGAGGCAGATTAACGAGCTGGATTTCGCAGCGTCGCGGAGTGGCGAATTTCGTGGCCTGCAGGATGCAGGGTGGGCAACAACAATTACGGCACATCAAGTGTTTGAAGAGTTCGAAGCGCTCTCCAGGAACAAACAGCCGGTCTCAGGGATGAGGCTACGCCATATTATGATGCTGTATTGTCAGCTGGCTGAGGCTGGCGGCTGCTACGAGACGCTGAAGAACCTGATGGGGGTTGTGACACTCAAACCTTATCTGCTTTGGCCGTTCAAGGATCTAGTGCAAGTGCGAAAGGCGCCGAGCAGAATAGTCGGACCTAACGCAAACGCGACGTTCCGCAACCTCACCTCCAACGCCCGGGATATCGGGCTCTCGCGTCTATCCGAACTCCTAGAATTGGCGTTCAGAGATGACATTCGAAACGGGATTTCGCATACAGACTACGTGATTTGGGATGACGGCCTGCGGCTGCGAAAGCGGAACGGAGGCCACGCCGAACTCGTGTCATTCGAAGACATAAATGGGGCGCTTACGCGCGGCATGGGTTTCTTTCAAAAGCGCCAACGGGGGAGATCGGCTGGCATTCGCACTGTTGCCGCGTCTGATAATCGCCACGTCTGCGTCGGGCAGCGCCGACTTGGTGCAGTGGTTGGTAGACAGACCGAAGCAAATGCCACAGTCCGAGGCATCGACTCTCGTCGCAGTGGCTCGGTTGATCGACGAGAAATCGTCGACCCGGCTGGAGCTTCGGCGGGCGGCGGCAGCACACTCGGCCGCTGCGATGTGAGAGTTGAGCGGCCCGGACAAGGACGCGGACGGTGTCCGCGTGGCTGCGGGGCTTGGACACGTCGATGCGCAGTTGTTCTACGGCCTCACCCTCTATTTGAATCCTGGTGTCGTTGATGGAAAACACGTGGAGGAAAAACAGCAAGAAGACGCAAGGGCAAAGGGATGGGAGATGCTGACTCACGCCGCATTTCGCGGCTCCTCAGTTGCTCAGAACCTCGTGGGCCAGACCATGAATGAACAGGGTGACTTCCTGGGCGCCTCGCGCTGGTTCGGGAGTGCCGCAGCGGCCGGTGTTGCGGATTTCGAGAATTCGTTCGCTTGGTTCCTCGCGACTTGCCCAGATCCGGAATTCTGTGACCCGCCCAAAGCACTCTCGGTGGCGTTGGACGCCGTTCGCTATAGCGAAATCGAGCGCGCCGCCGACGGAACTTCGGGAGCGGGATCTGTTGCTCGCCAAGACGTTCTCGACACGCTGGCGGCTGCCGATGCGGCAGTGGGGGATTTCGCGGGTGCGATCGAGACAGAGAGCAAAGTGCTCGAGATCATGCGCTCGAGTCCCGATCGGAAAGCGGTTGTCGTGGCTGAAGCGAAACTTGTGTCCTACAAAGCGGGGAAGGCGTGGATCGTTCATGTAGCACGTGACAAAGACAAGACCTCGACGATCGATCATCCTAAGAGCTGACGCCGTGGGTGATATTAGCCTCCGCAAGCGGGCATCCGGTCGGTCACGCAGGATCCACAGCAGCCTTGAGCCAAGATCTCTTACGGGAAAAACCCAATAACGTTGGACATTGCATAACACTCAGCGTACGGTCAATGGTGGCTCGTGACTCTTTCTTCTTGCGAGTATCTATTGGCTCGGGCGCGATTCTGGCGCCACTCGTGCCAGCCCGCAATCCGACCGGTCCTCCGAACTAGACAGGCATATCGCGGTATGCGTCGCCTGCGGGTTGATCGTGCGGTTGCCACGTGCGTAGTGCGTCTCCCGGCATCTGCCGGATCATCCCACCACATTGCGAGCGCGCCGCGACGGCTCATTCGATAAGCAACCCAAGCGGTTTCTGCCAAGCCTGCGGACGCTTGAGGAGTCGTTTCCATGAGTGCTCAGCCTCGTAGCGATCTGAAGTCCACTGTGCTCACCAGCGTTAGTCGGAACGCCATGAACCCATTTGGTGCCAAGGATCTCACGGCCTTGGCGGCGACATTGTCATCCGCCGGGCCATTTGCACGCGAAGCACTGACTGCCACGGCACCGCGCGGAAAGAGACGTACCCGCGAAGGATGGCAGGACGATCTGGCAAGCGCGGAAGGGTTCACGGTCGCATTGCGACGAGCGCGTGACCGAGCCGAATCCGTCAATCGCGCCAGGTGGCCCTTGCTAGCGGGAGCACACCGCGATTTGCGCGAACCATTGACCGCACTGCTGCGGCTCAACAGCGACTGGAATGTTCGGGCCACCGACAACGTGGCTGTCAGAATGATCGAACAGCAACGTCAAGCGCTCGAAGTGATCGCCGATCTCATCGACAGCTTCCTGACGATCGCCGAAGCCGAGGCAGCGCAGCCGCCCGCGCTGTTTGCGGACCTTGCATCGCCATCTGCTGGCCGAAAATCGCGCGAGGCGAGCGCAACGCCCGAGTCGCGGACTGAGGAATGGACAGCCGAATGGTCCATGAAATCCGCCGTGGACCGCCCACAGGTGCCCCTGGCGGTCGGGGCAGCGTCCCGCGTGCGCCGCGTCCTCTTAATTAATGAGGATCGAGGGGTTTTGGGCGCATTACGGATCTATTTGTTATGCGCGGGCTATCGGGTGTTCACGGCAGCTAACGCAGACGAAGCGCTCGATCGAGCCTGGATGGCGCGGATGGCGACTTCAGATATTGACATCATCATCGTGGATTTTGACCTTACTGGTGACGATGACGGCCTGGCAGTGATCAAGAAAACGCGTCTATTGTTGGGCTACAACGTTCCCGCGGTGTTATTGACGACTCAGGCGTCCATAGAGATCGGCGACGCTGCGCGGGTCACCGATGTTTCTCTGCTGAGAAACCCTGTCAATCTGGATGAGCTCAACGCCCTGATCGGCGAAGTGCTCAAGCGCCCAAGGCGATCTCGCGTCGCTCACCTGAGAACCACAGGCGTAAAGCTCGTTCGCGACGAAACGCACTCAGAGGTCGTCTGCTGACAGACTCCTAAAGGCATGACCACGGCACACCAGAACTACGCACCTTGCGCGAGTTTCCAGGGGTTGATTCTCCCTGCGCACCCGACGAGCGGCCCCGTCAAAGTCCGGGGCAAGCGGCTCTCCGCTGTTCCGGCAACTTCTACGCCCTCGAGGACACCGGAACGCTGGTAATTGTCCTGACGTGTCGCTCGTGCTTAATCGAGGAGGGCGAC
>JAQGOF010000126.1 GCA_028293745.1 Gammaproteobacteria bacterium
CGACCCGGAAGGAGTCCACGCCCGCCTCGTTCGTTGGTGCGCGGTGAGCGAGGGCGATTACGCCTGGGTCTTCGATAACTGCGAGGACTCCGTCGTGCCGCGCATGAATGCTCATCCGGTGATCGGGTTCGACGTGACCGACTTCCTGGATCACGAGATCGCCCGTCCGCCCGTGACCTTGTATCTGTTCCACCTGGTTCGCCAGCTCCTCGACGGGCGCAAGCTGGTGTGCTGGATGGATGAGTTCTGGCGGTTGCTGGCCGATCCCGCCTTCGAGAGCTTTGCCAGGGATGCGCCCAAAACGTGGCGGAAACTGAATGGCGTCATGTGTGTTGCCACGCAGAGCGCGAGCGATGTGCTGGACAGTCCTGTCAGCCGCACGCTCATCGAGCAGACACCGACGAAGGTGTTTTTCCCGAATAGCAACGCGAGCGCGGCCGAGTACGCGGGGCTTGGGCTGACCGACCGCGAGTTCAAGCTCGTCAAGGAGCGGATCGAGCCGGGCTCGCGGCGCTTCCTGGTGAAGCAGGGCACTCACAGCGTGATCTGTCAGCTCGATCTGGCGGGCTTCGACAGCGAGCTGGCCGTGATCTCGGGCCGGCTATCGCAGGTCAGGCGGATGGAGCAGATCGTAGCGCTGCATGGGCCGGACCCCAAGTGCTGGCTGCCGCTCTTCACGGCTGAGGGATGAGTCATGTACCTGCGTGCTCTTCTGCAGTCGCTATGGGGCCTCTTGGCAGGGGCGTGCCTTCTCGCCGCGCCAGTGGCGCGGGCGCAATTCGCCGTCATCGATATTGGTGCAATCACCCAGCTCATTGCGCAGGTACAAATCCTCGAAGACCAATTGACGACCGCCCGGGACCATCTGACGCAAGCCCGGGCCGAATTCGTCTCGATCACGGGCGGGCGCGGAATGGAGCGGTTGTTGAGCGGCACTCATCGCAACTATCTGCCGCCGAACTGGGCTGCTCTTCAGGGCGCAATGTTGTCTGCTGGAGGTCTCTATGGCGCACTCTCCAGCGGGGTTGCCGCCACGGTCGCCGCGAATGCCGTTCTCTCGCCACAGGCGCTCTCCCTGCTTCCCGCAGACGTGCGTGAGCAGATCAGCACCGCGCGCCGCCTGGCGGCCCTGCAGCAGAATCTGACACGCCAGGCGCTGCTCACTACCAGCAATCGATTCGACTCGCTGCAGCAGCTGATCGATGCGATTGCTGTCGCGGAAGATCAGAAAGCGGTGCTCGATCTGCAGGCGCGGGTCGGCGCGGAGAGCTCCATGTTGCAGAACGAGCAGAGCAAGCTGCTCACCCTCTTCCAGCTCGTGCAGGCCGAGGAGCATGCAAACCGGCAGCAGCAGCGCGAGCGCGCGGTGGTTGGGCATGGCCAATTCGCCACCCGTTTTCAGCCGGTGCCGTGACACTCAACGTAAGGATTCCACCATGGGATTTTTCGAGACCTTCTGGACCTGGCTGAATACCCAGCTGGATGCGTATGTCGGGGACAACACGGCGCGCGTCTCCGCAGCCATGGAGCCTGCCATCGTCACCCTCGCAACCCTGTACGTGATGGTCTGGGGCTACCTGCAGCTGACGGGGAGGATCGAAGAGCCGTTCGTGTCCGGCCTGAAACGCATATTGACGATAGCGGTGGTGCTGGGAGTCTCGCTGCGGATGTGGCTGTACAACACGGTCATTGTCGATACGTTCTACCAGGCGCCTGCCCACCTGGCCGCCGCCATCATCGGCTCCTCCGACCCGGTCCACACCGTCGATTCAATCTGGGAGCAGGGCGGTGCCGTTGCCGGATATCTGTGGAGCAACGGGGGCGTGTTCGGCAGTGACTTCGGTTACTACATCGCCGGAATCGTGGTGTGGGTGCTCATGGGACTGCTGTGTGTCTACACGATGTTTCTGATCGCACTGTCCCACGTCGCGCTGGCGATACTGCTCGCCCTGGGGCCCTTCTTCATTGCGATGTTGCTGTTCGAGAGCACCAGGCGGCTGTTTGATGCCTGGCTCGCGCAGCTCGCCAACTATGCGCTGATCACCGTGCTGACAATCATGGCCGCGGCGCTTCTGCTGCAGGTTGTTGAGTCGTATGCTGCGCAGACCGCCGCCCGAGGCGCCGCCATCCTGACTGTCGATGCCCTGAACATGGTTCTGGTCGCCGTCCTCGTGTTCCTGTTCATGCGACAGGTGATGCCCATCGCCTCGAGTCTGGCGGGTGGCGCGGCATTCAATACGTTTGGAACTGTGAGCCGCGCGGTCAACTGGAGCGCGCGTGTCGGGATGGGCGCGATGCAGGTTGGGGCAAGGACTACCGCCGCACTGCTGACAAGGGACCGGGGCTGATCCGGGCCCGGTATCCAAAACCGATCCGCACTCAATCAAGCCAAGGAAGGCATATGAAGATCATCTATGTCGTTGGAATCGCGATTCTGGTCGCGGCGTGCTCGACGCATGAGGTCCGCTGCCGGGGTGCTCTACAGCCTGTCAATAAGCCTGCCGCGGCTGCCAGTCAGCCACAGGCAGCACCGAGGGAGCCACGCCGTGAAGACTGATCCGGCACTCGAGCGCTATTTGAAGGAGGCGATCTCCTGGGATAGCGATCGGGAAGCTCAGACGAAACGCAGCGAACGAACGGCCTGGTGGGTGGCAGGGGCGGGCTGGCTCTGCGCCATTGCAAGCACCGTATCTCTGGCTCTTCTCATGCCGTTGAAAGGTGTTGAGCCCTTTGTGATTCGCGTCGACAACAGTACGGGAATAGTCGACGTCGTCCCGGTGTACATGGGCCATGCGCCCATGGACGAAGCCGTTACCCGCTACTTCCTGACGCACTACATCTCGGTATGCGAGCGCTTCAACCTGGTGACCGCCGAAAGCGACTACGAGGAGTGCGGCGCCTTCCATACAGCCCAACGCAATCAAGCCTGGTACGCGCTGTGGAATACGAACAATCCGCGGTCGCCCCTCAATCTGCACAAGGATGGCAGCAGCGTTCGGGTGGAAGTGGAGTCAGTCAGCTTCTTCAAGCGAGCTAACGGTGTGGAGGATCTTGCACAAGTCCGTTACCTCAAAGCGGAGCACACGGGCGATGGTGCTGCCGAGCGTGTTACGCACTGGATCGCGACGGTTCAGTACGCCTACTCCTCACCCTCCAAGGATCCGAGGACACGCCGATGGAATCCGCTCGGTTTCAAGATCGTTGAATTGGGGTCGGAGCCCGAAGTGCTCACGACGCCAGTCGCCACTTCAAATGCCGCGCTTGCGGGGTCAGTGCGATGAGCTGCGTGCCGGGGCAAATCTGGACGCGCCGCGCTGCCGCACCTGCTTCGGCGATCTTCGCACTACTGTGGGTCAGCGTCTCGCTGGCAGAGACAGTTCCACTGCGAGGCATCGCCGACAGCCGCATTCGCACGGCGGTCTACGACGGTAACGAGGTATATCGCATTCACGGTTATGTGGGCTACGAAATCGACCTCCAGTTCGAGGCGGGCGAGTATTTCGTGGGGATCGGCACCGGCGACATCGAAGGTTTGTCATTCGTGTCGCAGGACAATCATCTGTTCATCAAACCGAAGGCCAGGAAGGTCAACACCAACCTGACGGTGGTCACTACGCGGCGGCCCTATCAGTTCGCGTACACGGCATCCGCCCTGAATTCCACCCATGCGGATGACGACGTCATCTTTGCGGTTCGGTTCACCTATCCACCGAGTCACGGCGATGCCGCGGACGGAATCGGCAGGATGTTCCAACAATCTGCCGCCGGGCGCGTGCGCAACTTTGAGTATGGGTATTGCGGGAGCTCAGCGGTGAAACCAGTCGCAGCTTCGGACGACGGGGTTCATACGCGATTGAGATTCGCGGCCAAGGCAGAGCAGCCCGCGATCTTCGTTCTCAACGACGACGGTTCGGAGTCCTTGCTCAATTTCAGCATGGATGCGGACGACGTCGTCATACACCGGGTCGTGCGGCAGCTCATCGTTCGTCGCGGCAGGCTCGTCGGGCGAATCGTAAACAAGACGTTCACGGGGTCGGGCGAACGCCTGGAATCCGGGACGGTGTCACCAACCGTCGAGCGGATTGGCGAGGAGCGACGCCCATGACACGAGGGACACCAGATCGTGGCTCCGGTACTGGTAACCGTGCCGCGGCCGAATCGGCGATCGAGGATTCGGTGCGCGGCGAGAGGGGCCAGCCATTCGTGAGCACACCCCGCTCCTTGCAATCGAGGGTCAGCAGCATCATGGCGTGCGGACTGATGATCATTCTAGGTGCGGGTATGCTCACGTGGTATTACACGAACGCGCTCTCGAGGCAGTCGCGTGCGAAGCGCAACGCTCAGACCGTTGTATCGCACAGGGCGCAAGGTGAAATGCCTTTGCCGGCCCTGGATGGATTTAACTCCCTCAGGGCGGCTTCCGCGGACCTGCGACATGAGATCGTTGACCCTCGAGCGGATGCACAACATCTGTTTGCCGAGCCTGATCTGTCAGCCTCAGATACGGCTTCGCCCACGCAGTCTCCAACTGCCGAGCCGCTGCAACTGCCGTTGACGCCGTCCCAAGCAAATTGGGCGGCAGTTGGACGCCGACGTTCTTCGTACGGCGGCTCCACGCATAAGTCTGCGGAGCAAGTCGAGCAGGAGCGCTTGTTGTCCGGCGCGGTGTTTGCGCGCGAATCGGCAATCCGTGCGGCTGGCCCTGCATCCGTCATTGCCGATGTCAGCGACGTCGCCAATTCCGGCGCGTTCGGAGCTGCCAGTATCAAGACCGCCGAAGGCAATTTGCCCGAGGGCGACATCGCACCGCTACTGCGACCGACTGTGACTGCTTCAGCCCGTGCTCGGGTCCTGCCCACTCGAAGATTTCTGCTGGCGAAAGGTGCATTCATCGATTGCACGTTGGAGACCGCGATCGACTCGACGCTGCCCGGGATGACAACCTGCATTACGGCCACTGACACGTTCAGTTCGGACGGCACTGTGGTGCTGCTCGAACGCGGGACGAAACTGATTGGTGAGACGCGAGGGCAGGTGCAGCAGGGTGTTGCGCGTGTTTTCGTTTTGTGGACGGAAGCTCGCACTCCGACGGGCATCGTTGTTCCTCTCGACTCACCCGGTACGGACGAGCTCGGACGCTCCGGTCTGGCAGGCGAAGTGAATCGTCACTTCTGGGACCGATTCGGCGCAGCGATCCTGATTTCGACCCTCGACGGGGCCGTCCAAGCGGCGGTGCAGTCCGCCAGCCGCAGTGGGGGGCCGGTTATCTACAACCCGTCGAGCTCCGAAAGCGTTGTGACCGACGTCCTCAAAAGCTCGGTCAACATCCCGCCCACCATCACCAAAAGTAACGGTGACCGGATCCAGGTCTTCGTGGCTCGCGATCTCGACTTCAGGTCGGTCTATGAACTCCGCTCCGTCTCAACAGCGCGTTGAAATGAGCGCGTCGCCAGGAACCGGCGCCGTGACGAAGCCGGGCGCGCCGGTGGCCGACGTCTCGGCCCTTCGATTGACGCTACGCGCCCTGGAGCCGCTGCTGGCAGACTCCGAAGTGACGGAGGTTTGCATCAACCGCCCTCAGGAAGCCTTCGTCGAGACGAGCTCAGGGTGGCGGCGCGAGCTGCTACCGTTTGCCAGTTTCGACTGGTGCAGGCGGCTGGCGAAGCTCGTCGCCAACTCAACGCGCCAGCGCATAGACGAATCATCGCCGCTGCTATCCGCATCGCTGCCGGGCGGAGAGCGGATTCAAATCGTATTGCCGCCGGCGACGACCCAGGGCTGCGTGGCTATCACTATCCGACGTCCTTCTGATGAGGCTTGGTCGATCTCGGAACTATGCCGGCGCGGGACATTCCGGATGACGCGCCGCGCGACGGATGCACTGGATGAAACGGAAGTGCAGCTGCTGCGCCTGCTTGCGCAGAAGGAGTATGAAGCCTTCATGCACCTCGCCGTTGTGAGCCGCAAGAACATTCTCGTGTCGGGAGCGACCGGGTCGGGGAAAACCACCTGGACGAAAGCCCTGATCCGGGAGATTCCTGAGGAAGAGCGGTTGGTCACTATTGAGGATGCGCAGGAGCTCGTGCTCGACCGACACGCCAACCACGTGCGTCTTTTCTACAGCAAGGACGGCCAAGGGCTCGCACGTGTCACACCCAAGCAACTGCTCGAATCGTGCCTGCGGATGAAACCCGATCGCATCCTGCTCGCCGAGCTGCGCGCCGAAGAGGCATTCGACTATCTGCGCAACGTGAATTCGGGTCATCCCGGGTCCATCACCAGCGTGCATGCGGCGAGCGCCGAGCTGGCTTTCGAGCAACTGGTGCTGCTGGTCAAACAAAGTGCCGGGGGTCGCGAGCTGGCGCGGAGCGATATCAAGCACCTGTTGTATCTATTGGTGGATGTCGTAGTCCAGTGCGGAATCGAACGTCACGAGCGCTTCATTCGCGAGATCTGGTATGAGCCCGAACGAAGGTGCGGCAATTGGGTGCGCTCGTGAGCTCGCTGACTCATGGATGGTCCGGGCTGATGCTTGCGTACGCCGCTGTCGAAGTACCGCTGGCCGCAACACTGATCCGCCGTGGCGTGGAGTTTGGCAAGGTGTTTGGGTCCGCGGCGCTCGCAGTGCCCCTCACCGTGGCCGCCGGAATCGGGACGGCCGCGATCAACCCGCTGATCCACGATTTAGGTGTCAGCAGTGGCAGTTTTCTGGAGTTTGCGGTCGGAGTCGGGATGAGCGCCGGTATCGGTTATGCAGCTGCGCGCGGCCTTGCTCGTCCAGCCAAACCTTTGAGCGTTCATCAGCGAGGGACGGTCATTCACGATGCGGAGCCAGGGTCACGCTCGGGCGCGGGCCCCGGAGCGGCTGAAGGGCCAGCGGTGGCACAGCAAGCTACTCGCGCACACCTCGGGCAGCACCGGCGAGGGAGTCTCCGTGCTCGAAGCGACGAGGCCATAACACTGGCCGGCATTCCGGTTGCGCCCCTCGACGAGACAAAGCACTTCAAGCTCATAGGGACCACCGGCACGGGCAAGAGCACTGCGATCCGTGAGCTGCTTGCGGGTGCCCTCCAGCGCGGCGACCGGGCGATCATCGCCGACCCAGATGGCGGATATCTCGCGCGCTTCAAGGACACTTCACGTGGGGACGCTGTATTGAACCCGTTCGATCCTGATTCCCTGAAATGGGATCTGTTCGGCGAGATCAACAATGCCTACGACATCGATCAGCTCGCACGCTCGCTTCTTCCGGATCAGGGTGGCCCGGACAGGAGCTGGATCAGCTATGCCCGGACCTTCTT